>NZ_JAAORF010000002.1:0-300000 GCF_017696275.1 Prochlorococcus marinus XMU1405
AGTTATGTCAAAGTAAAAACTCCCATCTCCTTGAGAAATATCAACTGAATTATTTTGGGATAGTTCAAAGGACTGTAATGTTGGTGCCGTTGTATCTTCCTGACCACCGACAACTTCAATATCAGCATTAAGACCTAATTCTTGAAAATCTTCTTCATTTAAACTTAAGCTGTTACCTATCTCATCCTTAAGGTAAATAGCACGTAAGTTCCAAGTTCCAGTCTCTGAGAATTGTTCTATTTTTACTTCAAGATCTTCCCAGGAAAAGTCGCTATTAGGTGTATATTCCAAGCTACCAACTGCAAAAGATTGGTCCACCGTTATAGTTCCGGAGGGACTTTCCCAAACCACATACCCATAGTCAAACCCACTTAAATCTTCAGAAACAGTTATGTCAAAGTAAAAACTCCCATCTCCTTGAGAAATATCAACTGAATTATTTTGGGATAGTTCAAAGGACTGTAATGTTGGTGCCGTTATATCCTCTAACGCAAGTGGGTTAATTTTTAATGAAGCTGTCATTTCAGTAATGCCAGTTTTTATTTCTACTATTCCTGAAGCTTTATATGTTCCCCCATAGATATTAATATCATTAGTATGATCATTCCAACTTCCGATATGACTGGTGCTCCATGGAGTATTCTGTTGCGAGATTAAAACATTATCTGCAGCATATTGACCATCATCTTGCTCGTCATTCGGTTCTCCAGTGTTCCAACTTGTAAAATCTACGCTTGAACCATCAGACCAGACCCAGTTTCCTTCTTGGTCTTTATCGTTTAATCCAATCCATTTACCATTCTCACCATCATCCTGACTCAAAAATGTATTAACAATAAAATCTTGCTCTTCTTGGCTATTAATCGAGACTAAATTTCCCCCTAATTCTTTTGCTGCAGCTTGTGCTTCATCCCAAGTTGAGGGGCCAAGTTTTAAATAAATTGAATCTTCAAATCTAAAGAAAGGAATTTCTGCAATTCCAGAAATATTCCCATCACCATTATTGCTGACGTCATTCCAGGATCCGACTGGGAAAATATTATTTAATTGATTTCCATAGTTTGCCCAAATCATCCCATAATGTTCTGGATTATTGTAGCCTCCATTGCTAGGTTCGCTTGGATTCCAGTTTGTAAAGTCAACGCTTGAACCATCAGTCCATATCCAATTACCCTCTTGATCTTTATCAGTAAATCCAATCCATTTTCCATGATCGCCGTCATCTATAGATGCGAAAGCTTCATTAATAAAATCTTGCTCTATCTGACTATTAATAGAAACTAAATTACCGCCATAGTCTTCGCTTTTATTTTGAGCTTCCATCCATGTTGAATTTCCAAGCTCAAAATAGAAGCTTTTTCCTAGAATTTTCCCATTAAGAGATCCATCATTAGTTTCATAAGAAATCTCTACATCTCCATACCAATTTTCCTCGGGAGTATATGTCCAAGTAGCATTATTGTTGTAGAAAATTGTCCCTTTATTGACTGTTAGATTTTCAATAGTGAGTTCAGAACTATTTACTCCAGTAATAAGATCTGATTTGTTGAGTGTATAAGGCGTATTAATTAATCCATCACTTAATGAATTTTTGGCTACGGTTAATAAGTTCGATGAATTTTGTTCAATTAATTGCTCCTCACCGTCAATAGTGATAATTTTATAGTCGTTTTCGGAAAGAACCTCTTTCAATAAGTCACTGCTTAAATCTTTTTCAAGGATTTTTGCTGAAAATAAATAACCTTCATCTCCAGAGGTATCTTTAGAATTAACTTTAGAATCAATATGATGACCTAATTCTTCCGTAATAACTTCAAAAAAATTATATTGGCTTGTTTCTTCTATCCAATTTTCACTTACATAAATAGTTTCTTTAGAAGATGAGTATGCTGCAGTTTGAACTTGTGAGTCTGAATTAAGGAGTTTTATCTCTGGAAGCAACTCATAGGATAGTTGTTCTAATTGCCTGTTTAAATTATTGATATATTTATTTGATTCGTTTTCAGAAATAGCAGAAAAAATTGCAGCTTTAAATTTCCCATTTTTAGCAATTTTACTTAGGAAAGTATGCCAATTATCAACGTAGTCGTGAAAGTTATTCATGACTATATTTATAAGGATCTAGAAGGGAATAAATTTTCAAACAATCTAATCAATTTTATAATTTTTCAAGGCTAATTTTTGATTACGAGGACATATTTTATTAAATATGTAACAATTTGTAAATTACCTATTTTGATAGGTTTATTTTCTGCTAATAATTTATATTTTTTACGAAAAAAATACATAAATTAAATTAATTTTTCCTATGTAATTTTTGTGAATTTGTGTATATTTACTATTTAACTTAAAATAAAGAATAATCGTAATCGAATGAAATTTTATAGTCTTAAATAAGATAAGAAATGAATGAGATTTCTAAACAAAAGTTATTAAGTTGGGGCCTTTTAAAACAGGTATATAGAGAGGAAATTATTGATCAAAATATAAAGGATATACAAATTCCCAGTGATTTCAAAATGGAACCAATAGTAGAAAAATGGCTAATTAATTATGGTATAAAATCAAATGATCTTTTACAAATTTGGATGAAAGATAAGGGTTTTAATAATGAACAGTGGAAGAAATTTGTTTTGAGAGATTATAAATGGAGAAGGTGGTGCAGAGAAAAATTTGATAATGAATTACCTAGTTATTATTTAAAAAGAAAGCCTTTATTAGATCGAGTTACATATTCACTCATAAGAGTTAAAGATGAGGATTTGGCATTCGAGTTATTTATGAGAATTAATGAAGAAGAAGAAGAATTTAGTGATCTATCTAGTAGATACTCTGAGGGACCTGAAGCAAAATCTGGAGGCAAAATAGGTCCTGTCACTTTAAAGCAGACCCATCCCGTACTAGCAAAGATATTATTAATAAGTGAAGAATGTCAATTATGGCCTCCAAAAAAAATTGATAATTGGTGGATAATTGTCAGATTGGATAAGCTTATTAATACAGAATTAAACGAAGAAATTGCTTTGTATCTTACCTATGAGATGGGAGAGCAATTTCTTAAGAAAGAAACATCTTTTTCTGTCGAAGAAATTAATTTAATTAATAAAAATAATCAACTTAAATAGAAATGAAAAATAATTTATACAGTAGTTGGGAAGATTTACTAATAAATTTTGATAAAGACAAATTATCTTTTAGTAAAAATATCAAACTAATAAAGATTCCAATAGGAAAGAAATTTACAGATATTGGATCGTTACCATGTGGTGTTTTATTAGTTAAAAAAGGCAGGATAAGAGAAATTAGCTTTGATGAAAATGAGAAGCCTTTTACCACCAAAATTTATAATAAAGGAGAATTTGTAGGTTCAGAGCATTTATTAAGGGGAGAGAACTCAATAGCCCTTACTGCTTCATCTAATGTTGAAGGCACTTTATTAGAGGCGGAGGCCTTCATAAATTTTGCTATAAAAAATCCTAAATTTTTGGAATATTTTTCAACAGTTAGCACACAGGAAATTTTTTATTCTCTTAAAAAAGATTCTAAATTTACTGAAATGGAATATAAACAATTTCAAAATTATTTAGATAAAGTTAAATATCAAAAAAAAATAATAAACATTTATCCTGAGTCAAGTTTAGATGGTGGAATGAAGGGTAAATATCTTGTAAGTAGTTGTAATTTGAGAGATTATAAAATTGGACAAATTGTTCAAGAACCAAAGAATTTAGTAATAAAAGGAAAGCTTCCAGCAAGATTAATCCCTCTCACTTTTGATTTGCCTGAAAGTAAAAAAATAAAAATTTCTGAAACTTTTGTTAAGGATCAAATCTCTGATAAGAGATTACAAATAGAAGCACTTCAAGATATTTATGGTTCCAATCCTAAAACAGATATTTTCCCTGATTGTCGTGGAGAAGGAAAAATTGAGGAATTATTGGCTTTATTAAGAATGATATGTCGCTTTTATGAAATTCCTTTTAAAAAAGATTTTTTAAAAAAAATCCTCAAAAATCAACTAGAGGAATCTCAATTCTCATTAGATTTGTTGGCGGCAGTAATAAACTTAATTGGTTTAAAGACAATATTTCTTAATCCAGAGGATAAAGACCAGATTCTTAGAATCCCAACTCCTTCCATTTTTATAAAAAATCAAAAGCCTTTAATTATTTGGGAAATAGTGAACGATCAGCTTTTAATAGGTGATCCTAATTCAGGACAATCATATATGGAGACGGATGATTTAAGTAGTTCATTTAAAGATGGAATAAAAATTTTATATGCCGAGAGAACTCGAAGATCCCCAAAAAATAAATTTGGATTAGGTTGGTTTTGGCCATCTATTAAAAAACATAAGATTTCTCTGATTCAGGTAGTTATTGCCAGTTTCTTTGTTCAGCTTTTGGCACTTCTTAATCCCCTTTTAATTCAACAAATAATTGATGCCGTAATTTCTCAAGGCAATTTTTCTAGTCTCAATATCCTTGGAGGTTTATTGATTTTTTTAGCATTTGGACAAGCTATATTAGGTTCTTTAAGAACTTATCTTTTTTCAGATACTACAAATAGAATAGATATCTCTCTTGGTTCATCGATAATAAGTCATTTATTAAGATTGCCTTTAGATTACTTTGCTAAAAGGTCAGTAGGTGAAGTAAGCGGGAGAGTTGGAGAACTTGAGAAGATAAGGAGTTTTTTAACTGGAACTGCTCTTTCGGTATTATTAGATTCAATTTTTTCAGTAATATATATTGCGGTTTTATTATCATATTCTGTCCAATTAACAATCTGGGCACTTGGAGTCCTCCCTATCTTTGTTGCATTAACAATATTTATTTCTCCTGTTTTGAGAGATCAGCTTAGAAAAAAAGCAGAAGCTAGTGCAAAGGTTAATAGTCATATGGTTGAAAGTTTGAGCGGTATTGAAACTATCAAAGCTCAAAATATGGAACTATCAAGTGAGTGGAAATGGGAAAAAATGTATTCTATGCAGGTTAAAGAGGGTTTTAGAAACACAATTACGAATACAGCAGCTAGCTCTGCAAGTAATTTTCTTCAACAATTATCTGGCTTAATAATAATTTGGGCAGGTGCTGCAATGGTTCTTCAAGGGAAACTTACACTTGGACAACTTATTGCATTCAGGATTATTTCTAGTTACGTTACTAGTCCCCTTCTTAGGTTGGCAAGCTTGTGGCAGAGCTTTCAGGAGACTTCAATATCTTTGGAAAGGTTATCTGATATCGTAGACCATCCAGAGGAGATAGAAATAATGGGCGATAATTTGCCTCCGATGCCTCCAATTAATGGTGATATTGTCTATGAAAATGTAAACTTCAGATTCGGTTCTAATGGACCTTATCAACTTTTAAATATTAACTTAAAAATTAAAAAAAATTCTTTCATCGGATTTGTTGGAAGTAGTGGCTCAGGTAAAAGTACAGTTTTGAAACTTTTAACAAGATTATATGAGCCTAATTCTGGGTTTATAAAAATTGATAGTCATGATGTTTCTAAAGTTGATCTTTACTCTTTAAGAAATCAAATAGGAGTAGTTCCTCAAGATAGTATTCTTTTCGATGGGACTATTCAAGATAATATTTCTCTAACAAAACCTGAAGTCTCTTATGAAGAAGTAATCTGTGCTTCAAAGATTGCATGTGCTCATGAATTTATTGAAAAATTCCCGTCAGGTTATGCAAATTATGTTGGAGAAAGAGGGACTGGATTATCTGGAGGTCAAAGACAAAGGATTGCTATAGCAAGAGTAATACTTACAAAACCTAAGCTTTTAATTTTAGATGAAGCGACAAGTGCACTTGATGTTGACACTGAAAAAAGATTATTAAAAAATCTTCTTCAAAACTTTAAAGATACAACTATTTTATTTATAAGTCATAGGTTATCAAACCTTCGAAATGCAAATAATATTTTTGTGCTTGATGATGGAACAATAGTTGAAGAGGGTGATCATAGTGAGTTAATCAAACTTAATGGACGTTATGCAACTCTTTATAAACAACAAGAGGTTGAAATTTGATGATTAAGTTTAAAAAACTTTTAAAAAAAAGAATTGATTTTAGTCCTCAAGAGATGCGTTATAAATCCTCAACTTTTTGGGGTGTGACTCTTACATGGACAATTATTGGGTCATTTGGATTAAGTTTTATTTTTGCATGTTTTGCCAGAATTGATGAAGTCGTTACAACAAGAGGAGAATTACAACCATATGGTTCACTAAGACCTATTAAAATGCCCTTTTCTGCAAAGGTAGATGAAATCTTAATAAACGAAGGAGAGGAAGTGATAAAAAACCAAGTATTAATAAAGTTAGATACTGATATTTTTGAATCGAGAAGAAACAAATTAAATGTTGAAAGCAAATCACTAAGAGATATAATTTCAAATGAAAAGGAACTGCTAAAGAGAATTGAAAGTGTCATTGATGAAGGAGCTGTTTCTTATTTTGAATACATAAAACAAAAAAATAAGATAGAAGAATTAATTTCCAGAGAAAATCAGATAAATGAAGAATTAAAAGAAATTAATTATCAACTAGATAATTCTTTATTAAAGTCACCTTTAAATGGAAAAATTTTTAATTTAATAACATTTAGTCCTGGTTATGCTGGTTCTGCAGGAGAAACTTTATTAGAAGTAGTTCCAAATGGTCCACTTGAAGCTAAAGTAACATTTAATAATCCAGATGTTGGATTTATAAAAACAAATATGGATGCAGAAATAAGGGTTGATGCCTATCCGTTTACTCAATTTGGCTCTGTCAAAGGGAACTTAAGATTCATTAGCGAAGAATCATTAGACCCAGATCAATTAAATAATCAAATAAGATTTCCCGGATATGTTTCTTTATCTAATCAATATTTGATAAAGGATGAAAAAAAGTATCTTTTAAAATCAGGTCAAACTGTATCTGTAAACTTTATAGTTAGAGAAAAACCTTTGATCACTCTTCTTACCGATGTAATAGCAAATTCTTGGGATAGTCTAAGAGGTATAAAGACAGAGGGAAGTAGATAATTATTATTTATCTAAAGTTCAAAAGGTTCAACATCTTTTAATTTATTTTTTAATTGATTTGTTATTGCCTGACGAGAAATTGTAAGAAGCTTAAGGGTATCTTGATGCAGCCTTAATTGTGATTCACAGATTCTTAATCCTGTTAGATCATTTTTAATCTCATCGCTCAATGTATCTAAATTATATTTTTTTTCGTCAATGGTAATGTATTTTGGAGATTCGTTTTCTTGATCAGCCATTAGTCTTTTTGTACATTTACTTTATCTTAATAAAACATATTTAAACACTTAGTTCAATACTATTTTTTTAATTCAATTATCCGAAATTTACATTTTCTTGGAATAAACCAAATAAGTTGTTACCAACTATGGCAGCGATTATTAAAACGAAGGCAACTATGGCGAAAAGAGCACTAACATCTTTTATGTCATATGGTGCTTTAAATAAAGGTTTTTGGTCTGCCATTGTTATCTAATCTATAAATGAAATTGAATCATATTATTTTAATGCTTGTGAGAAGTATTAAGTTATTGTTTAGTCTAAGAATGGATAATAAAAAAGCCACTGAAAGTGGCTTTTTTTAATGGTTAAATAAACTAGCTTGTGTAAGCTTTTCCTCTATAAGTTAGTTCATTGTGCTGCTTTTTAGCTGCTTCTTTGTTCTGGACGTACTTTTGTCCTCTGTAAATTAGAGTCATTTTTTTAGCTCCGGTTTCGCTTAAGTCCCCGTTCCATGGCTTAAGTCGATTTGCGGCTTGCTATACGCAAGTTGAACGTTTTGGTAGCGGTTGCTACAAATTTATATTAACATCCATTAAAATTATTTGTCTAGGTTTTTAATAAATAAACTTAATATATTAATGATAGATTAGGTTTCTTATAAAAATATTTATCATAATCCCGGCTTAATTTGTCACAGGTTACATTTTGTTCGTTTTTGAGAAGTATTTTTTATTTAATGAACTTTTAAATGTAAAATTCTTAAGATTATAAAATTTGTTTTATGTTTTCTAGAAGCAAAAAACCTACAGTAAAAAAATCTGCAATAGTTGAAGAGACTCCATTATTTGCTCAATTATTACCATTCGCAAACAGAATGAATGATAAGGTCCAATTGGTAAATGCTTTGGCTTTTACTTTTATTATGGGATTCTCAATTTTTGGAATTGCTCTATGGAAACTATCAGGGCTGACCTAAATATTTTATTTTTGCAAAGCATCAATTTTAGATTCTTTGTTTTCAATTATGGTTATTAACCATCTAGAGGCTACCCCTCTTGATATTGATCTATTTTTTAGAAATCTACATATATATACATGTAGATTTTTTTCGTTTTTGGAGTTAAATTTCTCCTCAAAATCTAAGATATCCTCTTCTGATATTCTTTTTCTTAGCTCATCAACCAATGCATGACTGGAGGAATCATTAAACAAGTTCCCAATATTTAAGCTTAATGTCATAAATAATTTATGTCCCTATTTAAGAGGTAGCCATAAATTAAATTTTTAAAAACTAATTTATATCTTTTATTTACAAATTATTCAAAATTTAATCTTTTGGTTTAGCAAGAGGAAGCAAGCACTTATCTGAATCACAACCTGCTGGTCCTGCTTCAGATAGTTCTCCAACATCATATTTATTAAGAGCGTCAAAGAAATCGTTATTTACTTTCCTTTCTATTACTTTATTTTGTAATGATATATATTCCTCTTTACTTATTGGTTCAAAGGGTAATCTCGGGAAAGTAGCGTTAGCACTAAATCTAGCTAGTAATGCCGCAGAAATATATCCTTCATTATTTTCTATTGCATTATGAATAGCTTTTGCTAAATCCTCGATTTCATTTTCTCTAAATTCTACGGTTGCAGAGGTATTATGCTCTGTGTAAAATTTCTGCACTTGCATGTAAAAATCAAATTGAGCTAATGCTGAGAAATTATTGATGTCTATTTGGTCTGCGCCGTCTATATTTGCCCAACTAACTTCTGTAGGGATTTCAACTAACCATTCTGTACATCTTGGATCAAATGGATTATCGAGCAAGCAACCATTTTCATCTTTATCAGATTGAGATGGAACAACTGAGTAACCATAATCCATGCAGGCTAAAGCGATTGGGTCATTTTTCCTGAAAGTTATTCTTCTTATGAATCTTTGAGCCTTTGGAGGATGCCAACCTGGAGCTGCTCCAGTAAGAAGACTTTTAGTTCCAGCTGGTTGAACTGTTGTGCATCTATTTGGTCTCCTTAGATTATGCTTATCACAATATTCCCATACAGTTTCTTTTACTATTTTTCTCCAAGAATCCAAGAATTTAGCTTCCTTTTCTTTGAAGGCCTTCCCTTCTTCGCTATTTGGCCTTCCTGCTTCCCACCATTTCAACCATGGCGTCCCAAAGGCATGGACACAAAAATCAAATAATCCAGTGAAACTTACTCCTACGATAGGATCATATTCCCTACTTTTTCTGTAACGCTCAACTTCAAATTCATGATTAAGTAAGCATGCTACAGAAAGAGCGGCTGCTTTAAAAGCTTTTTTTTGCTCTTCAAAATTTCCTGGATCAATCTGATTTAAATGAACTTCAGCCAAATTGCAATGAAAATCATTTCCCAAGATCTCCCCACAAGGGTTAAGTCCATATCGGCTCATCCTGTGGTCTAACTCTTCTTCTGAAAAAGGACCATAACTACTATTTATCCAATTTCTCGCTTCATCCTTACCTTGCTCTGAATAGATTTCAATAAATTCCTTTCTTAATTCATCATTATTGAGAATATCTGCATTTGACCTTGCGATTGCTTCAGGAGCAAATTGAATAGCCCCCTCACCTGAATGGAATTGTTTTATTACAGCATCCAAAATAGTTTGGTAAGTGGGCTTCGTATGGTAAACCCTAGTATGATTAGCCATCCTGAGAGCATCTTTTTCAGGATCTATTCTCCAATTGCCATTCTCATCTTGACTCCATAAATTTTCTTTTGCCGATGCTGCCTCCTTATCATCTGAAGCAAATTGTCTCATTCCAGCACTTCTTCTTATATTCCCGGCAACTATGGTTACTGCAGCTTCATCAATTAGTAAACAACATTCTACTGTACTTAATTTCCTGCCAATTGCCTTACCAAGAAGTGATGCGACTCTAGAGTATAGATCTTTCAATTTGATGGGATTTGCCATGCCACCAAAACCTTTTAATGATTCTCCTGCAGGTCTAATATCTTCCAAATTAATGTAAACATCAATTTCTCTTTCAAGACTTTCGTTACTTGATGCCTCAAGAAGATATTTATAACTATCTACCCAGCCTCTTCTGCTGTCTCCAACTTTGATATGAAGATCTTTTCCTTTGATTTCTAATGATGATTTTTCATCTCTTTGATCTTTAGGAGTTATTCCAACTTCACTAACTGATTTAATATTTATTTTGTTTATTACAGTAGGTAGATTTTTTATAAAATGAGGCTCAATTATTGCACCTGTTCCACATCCCATCATTGCTAAGTCCATCATTAAAGCGAAGGCTTCCCAATCAATTAAATTTGTTGATGTACAGTTGTATGCCCCAGAGTAATTTTGGTTTTTATTAATCCAAGGAGTTCCTCCAATCCATAGCCATCTCCCTGAAGGTTGGGCTTTTTGGTTGCCTTGCATCTCTCTCATTAGGGTTAATTCTTCATCAGAAAGTTTCCCTAGTTCTTTTAATCCCGATAAATTTCTTTCACCTACTTCACTCCAGTTCTCCCTTTTGCCAGAGGTAGTTTTCCTACTGTAAGATCTGAAAAAAACAGGATAAGCAGCTGGCGCATTCTTTGGAAAATCATCTTTTTTAAGATTATTAGAATTGCTCTCTGAAGGAGCTTTATTTGGTGCAACAGTCACGATAAAAAAAACGTATGTAAATAACCCGTACTGGAAGAATAACTCTACCTGTGGCGTCTGCAACCATTCTTACCACTATTTAACGGTTTGTGTAGAATTATGTTTAATATGAAATCTTTGTTTCAAGAAAGGATATGGAAAGAATCCCTGAACCTGAATTAATGGAAGAAAAAGAGCAGGTCATTTCTTATGACGAAGCTGATTTTTCAGAAGGTGAATTTAATCTAATTAATCAAATAAATCATTATCTTTTGAGAAAAAATATTTCTTTAGGTGAAAAAGATTTAATAGTTGACTTAGGATGCGGTCCAGGAAATATTTCTGAGAAGTTAGCAATAAGATGGCCTAATACTGAAGTGGTTGGAATAGATGGTTCTAAAGAGATGATTTTGAGAGCAGAATATAATAAAAATATTTCTTCTAAACAGAAAATATTAAAAAATTTACGCTATGTTTGTGCTGATATTAAAGACATAAAATCAAATAATTTCACTTTTAAAAAAATTAGTTTGCTTGTAAGCAACAGTTTGATTCACCACATTACCAATCTTGAAGATTTCTTCAACACCATAAGAATTTTGTCTAGCAATATCACTGTAAATTTTCACAAGGACTTAAAAAGGCCATTAGATGAAAAGTCTGCTTTAGAACTCAAAGCAAAATGTTCAAAAAAATATAATGAGATTTTAACAAATGATTATTATGCATCTTTAAGAGCTTCTTATACTTTTAACGAGTTAAAAAATTTCACTTTAGAGAATGATCTATCCTCTTTAGATGTGTTTGAAGAAGGTGATAATTATTTAATAGTCTATGGTAATGTTTAAGAATTAAGTGATAGCACCTTATATTGTATAAATGAGCTCAAGTACTAAAATTCTAAATAATAAAGACATACTGGAAGCGGTAAATAAAAGAAGAAATTTTGCAATTATTTCACATCCAGATGCCGGTAAAACAACTCTTACTGAGAAGCTTCTTTTATATGGAGGTGCCATTCAACAGGCAGGAGCAGTAAAGGCTAGAGGTAATCAGAGAAAAGCAACCTCAGATTGGATGGAACTTGAGAAACAAAGAGGTATTTCTATTACATCAACTGTATTGCAATTTAAATATGAAAAATCAGTAATCAATCTTTTAGATACACCAGGACACCAAGATTTCTCCGAAGATACTTATAGAACATTAGCTGCTGCTGATAATGCAGTTATGTTGGAAGATGCGGCTAAAGGACTAGAACCTCAAACTAGAAAATTGTTTGAAGTTTGCAAGATGCGAAAAATACCAATATTTACTTTTATAAATAAAATGGATAGACCAGGAAGAGAGCCATTTTCTTTACTTGATGAAATTGAATCAGAACTTGGATTAAACACTTTACCGATTAATTGGCCAATTGGGAGTGGAGAGGAATTTAGAGGGGTTATCGATAGATTTTCGAGAGAGGTGATTTTATTTGATAAAGCCGTGAGAGGGAAACAATCGAATGAGAAAAGATTAAGTCTTGAAGATAAAGAGCTATCAAAATATGTAGAGCGAGATTTACTCGAAAACTCACTTGAAGAATTGGAGGTTCTTGATGAGGCAGGATCTAAATTTGAAAAAGAAAAAGTTTTTAATGGCTCTTTAACCCCAGTTTTCTTTGGATCTGCTATGACTAATTTTGGTGTAAGACCATTTTTAGATAGTTTTTTAAAAATGGCACAAAAACCAACTTCAAGAAATAGTAATAAAGGGGATATTGAACCTGCAAGCGATGAATTTAGTGGGTTTGTTTTTAAGCTTCAGGCAAATATGG
Organism: Prochlorococcus marinus XMU1405; assembly: GCF_017696275.1. Classification (NCBI taxonomy): domain Bacteria; kingdom Bacillati; phylum Cyanobacteriota; class Cyanophyceae; order Synechococcales; family Prochlorococcaceae; genus Prochlorococcus; species Prochlorococcus marinus. Next base: position 12,720 of record NZ_JAAORF010000002.1, read on the forward strand.
ATCCAAAGCATAGAGATAGGGTTGCTTTTATAAGAGTTTGTAGCGGAAAATTTGAAAAGGACATGTCAGTTAAACATTCCAGAACTGGGAAAACAATCAGATTATCAAGACCTCAAAAAATATTTGGGCAAGACAGAGAAGTGGTTGATGATGCCTATCCTGGAGATGTTATTGGCTTGAATAATCCAGGAATGTTTTCTATTGGAGATACTCTTTATACTGGTACTCATCTGGAGTATGAAGGTATACCATCCTTTAGTCCTGAAATATTCAGCTGGCTAAGAAACCCAAATCCCTCAGCATTTAAAAACTTTAGAAAGGGTGTCAATGAACTTCGAGAAGAAGGGGCTGTTCAGATTCTTTATGACTTTGATGAGAGCAAAAGAGACCCCATACTCGCAGCTGTTGGTCAATTGCAGTTGGAGGTAGTAACTCACAGATTAAAAAGTGAATATGGTGTAGATTCAAATCTTGAAGCAATGCCATATCAATTAGCTAGATGGATTTCTGATGGATGGCCAGCCATTGAAAAACTAAGCAGAATATTTAATTGTAAAATAGTTAAAGATTGTTGGAATAGGCCAGTTATTCTTTTCAAAAATGAGTGGAATCTAAATCAATTTGTTGAAGATAATAATCAATTAAATTTAAACAAAGTTGCTCCCGTTGTTAGTGGAGTCGAACCAATTGTTTTATAAAGTCTTAATGGATTATAAAATTAGTTAATCTGTTAGTATTGGTAAAAAATTTTGGATTCAAACAGTAGTAAAAACAATAACGAAAAATCACCTTATGAAATTTTAGGTGTAAAACAAGGTGCTGCTTTTGAGGATATTCAGAAGGCTAGAGATATTAAAGTTAAAGAGGCTGGTGAAGATTTAATTTTAAAAGCGAAAATAGAATCTTCCTTTGATCAATTACTCATGGGGAGTTTGAAAGCCAGGCAATCAGGGAATGTAAGCTATGAAGCTGTGAGTGCCTCAAAAAAAGAAAAACAAATTAATCAATTTACCAATAATAATTTCCCACTGCTTTCTAAGATAAAAAATTTAAATAATAATTCTAAGAACTCCAGCCAGTATAGTCTTCCAAAAATAACCACCCCCTCCTTTGATAATCTTTCAATAAAAATATCTGTTGGGTTATTGTTTTTAATTTTGTTATGTATCAGTCCAGACTCTAATAATAGACTTTTACTCTCTATCTCAACATTAATACTTACCTATACTCAAATTAAATCGGGCAAAAGATTTATAGGTTCTCTGGGTTGGAGTGTCACCTTTCTCTCGATAGGATTAATATTTGGCGGATTACTTGAAAATAATTCTTTCATTCAGGAAGTATCAAACAACTCCTTATCAATACAAAAAATTCAAAGTATTCCAGCCATGATTATTTTATGGCTAGGCGTAATTTTTTTATGATTGATTTTCTATCATCGATTTAATTTCCTCATAATTTATAAGATATTTATTCTTACAAAATTCACAAATCAACTCTGCTTTGCCATCTTCCTTGAGGATGTCATCCAACTCTCTCTTATCAAGCATTTTCATCGCATTTAAACTTCTTTGTTTGGAACACTTGCATTTAAAACTAACTTCTTGGGAACGAGCTTTTTCAGAGATTGATTTATCGTCAATATCGGGAAATATATTTCTAATTAACGAAAGAAGATTATCTTTTGACTTAAAAAGGTCTTCGCTGAAGGAATTAATTTCTTTACACCTTTCTTCAAGTAGTGATACAAGTAAAGGGTCAGTATCTTTTTTAGGTAGAACTTGAGCTAATAAACCACCACTACAAATAACACTTTTATTTTGAATTTTTTCTCCAATAAATACAGCAGAGGGAGTTTGCTCTGAATGATATAAATATGAAGCTAAGTCTTCAGCAATGTTTCCATTTACTAATTCAACAGTGCTTGTAAAGGGTTCTCCAAATCCACTATCTCTAATTACATTTAAATATCCTGTACCTAATGCTTTTGTAAAATCAAAAGAATATTTATTGTTGCCTATTTTGACTAGGTCTAATTCTAAATTAGGATTCCCTACATAACCCCTAACTTTTCCATCTCTACCTGCATCAACTAGTAATCCTTTTAAAGGCCCGTCAGATCTAACTCTTAAAGTAACTCTCCCATGCATTATCTTCATTGAGCTTGCTAAAAGCAGTGAAGCACTAAATGCTCTCCCTAAGATACAGGTGGTTAAATAAGAAAGGCCGTGTCTTTTTTTTGCTTCTAAAGAAGATTCTGTTGTTAAGACCGCAACTAATCTTATTCCTCCATTGGCTGCAGTAGCCCGAACTATCCTATCCTGCATGATTTTCTTTCATGAAATTTTTGATTTTCCCTTTTTCCAAGAATAATATCCTAGAAGGAATTCCCTCAAATAAGGCAGGTTCATGAGTAACAATAATAATTGTATTTTTATTTTTTAAATCAAGAATTAAATTCTTCACATCCTTTCTCATTAAATAGTCTAATCCAGCAGTTGGTTCATCAAGTAAAAGAATTGAGGGGTTTCTAAGTAGTTGAACTGCCACAGCTAACCGCCTTTGTTGTCCGCCACTTAGCTGTTCTGGTGGTTGAGTCAGATTAATTTTTTTCAAACCAACTTTATTTAAAACTATTTCTATATTTTTTTCTCTTAAAGATTTATGGCCTATTTTTAATTCTTTCCCAATGGTTGTACCTATAAAGTACCTTTCAGGAAATTGGAATACTACTCCACAAAACCATCTTCTTTGTCTAGAAGACAAAATTTTATTCTTCCAAGTAATTTTTCCTTTTTGTGGATTTGTTAATCCGCTTATTATTTCGAGTAGTGTTGTTTTCCCAGAACCACTATTGCCGCAAATTAAAATGATTTCATTTTCATGAACTTTTAAATTTAAATTGTCAATTATTTTTCTTTCACCAGTTTGGGGTTGATAAGATATTTCTTTTAAATCAAGCATTATTAATTAAGTTATAGGTATGAATTTGAATCTAGTAATAACTTACTTATAATAGCTGTAGATCTAAAAAGATATTAGTCTATATGAATATTATTTTTAGGGAAGTTGATCCTTTTAATTGCTGGATATGGATCAGGTTTTCAGAATCACCAACTCAAGATGAAAAAAATTATTTAGATGGTGTTTTTGATAGTTGGTACGTTTTAGGAAGGTTAGGTGGATTTAATTCTGAAAATTTGCAAACTCATGAAGAGGGTTCCGATCTAAGTTGGATGCCCTACGATAATGAACAAAAAAATGAATCTCTTCCAGCCTTAATGCATAATTTAGGAATTATGGAATATCAAAACCTGTGGGGAAGATGTTGGGTTGATTTTGGAACTTCAGACTCCATTTCAATAGATATATTAATTAATTCTTTGAATGAGATATCAAATAATTATGTAAAAATTGAAGAGTTAATAATTGGGGGTGAAAATAATGATTGGGCAATTGAAGAACATGAAGATTTAGTTTTCAAAGATTAAGTGTTTTATGGAAGACTTAACAAGATTAATTATTTCCCATGAGAGAATTGAAAATATTAAGAACAAAAACTTAGAACTTTCTAAAGAAGAGGCTCATTATTTAAATAAAGTAATGAGGATAAAAAATGGTAAAGAAATATTTATTGGTAACGGAGAGGGTTCATTATGGAAAGCTATAAAAGTTAAAAATGATTGTTTAGAAATAATTCAATTAAAAAAACCTTACTTATTTCAAGAACAAGAAATTTTCTTATTAGGTATAGCTGTTGTTATACCAAAAAGTGGGTTTGAGGATATTTTAAAAATGTGTACTGAAATAGGAATTGATTTTATACAGCCATTATTTTCAGAAAGACAGGTCAACAAAAATTTAAATTTTTCTAGAAAACTTTTGAGATGGAATTTAATTATCAAAGAAGCGGTTGAGCAAAGTGAGAGATTATGGAAACCATCTATTTTAAATGGAATTGATATTTTTGAATGGCTAAAAAGTAGAGATAATCAAGAAAGAGTTTCAATTTCTATAACTAGAGAAGAAACACTATATGACTTAAATCAATGGTTAAGAAAACAAAAAGAATTTGGAAATAAGAAAGGAGGTATTTTTTGGAATGTAATTGGTCCTGAAGGAGGTTGGTCCTCTAAAGAAATTGATTTTTTTAATAGAAAAAATATTACCTTTGTTAAACTTTCCGACACTATCTTAAGAACTTCGACAGCTAGTATTAACGCATCATCAATTCTAAATCAGTGGAGAATTGATTTGAAATTAAAGAATTAGATAAATATGGATTTAATTAGAAATCAATTTTTTATAGGTTTTTGCATTAATTTTATTTTGATTTATATATTTTGCAGGATTCCTTTGATGACGAAAAGTGGTTGGGTAAGTGCAGGCATCTTAGGCACAATTTTGTGGGGATGTTTGTCTTGGCAGGGATGGATGTCAGTTGTAATTTATTTATTATTTGGATCCCTCGTTACCAAAATAGGTTTTAAATTTAAAAAAGCACAAGGAATTGCTGAAAAAAGAGGCGGGAGGAGAGGTCCTGAGAATGTATGGGGCTCAGCAGCTACAGGATTATTTCTTGCCATCATGACCAAATTTAATGCTGCCAATGTAGTGATGTTTAAAGTAGGTTTTGCTGCAAGTTTTGCTGCAAAGTTGGCGGATACTTTTGGTAGCGAAATTGGAAAAAGATTTGGTAAAGACACATACTTAATTACTTCACTTAAAAAGGTGGATAGGGGAACTGAGGGAGGAATAAGTATAGAAGGAACATTAGCTAGTGTTCTGGGATCAATATTTATGTCTTTTATAATGCTTCGTCTATCAATTATTTCTACAAAATATCATTTTATAGTAGTTGTAGTTTCTGGATTCTTGGCAACACTTTCGGAAAGTATTATTGGTGCTAAATTTCAAAACAAATATAAATTAAGTAATGAATTGGTAAATGCTATTCAGACAAGTATTGCTTCTGTTTTTGCTATCTTTGCTCTTATTTTATATTCATATTTTTTAAATTAATAATTTTTGGAAAGACCTAAGATCCCTTCCATTTTGTAAGAATCTCCCAGCTTTTAAGTCTTTGGAAAAGCCAGAAATGACCTTCGGAATTTAGATGAATTCCATCATGCGTAATCCAATTTTTACTCCTTTTATCAGAGTACATTTCTCTAAAAGTAGGAAGAAATGGGACATTCTGATTGAGGCATACTTCCTCCATTCTCCTTTCATAAGAATTACAAAAATCATTTGAGTACCATAGACATCCTGCGAACGGCATTTTGCTTTCGTCAACTGGTGTCAAACCAATAACAAATAAATTTGTTTGAGAGTTCATTTCATTAATTAGCCTCTCTAATCCATATTCAAATCCATCTATATCTAATTGATGTCTTCCATTTATCTGACCAATTGCTGCAGTGTCGTTAAGACCTACATTTAGTAGGATTGCTTTAGGTTTATTTCTTCTCGTTTCTCCTCTAGATGACCATTCTTTTTCCCATCTAGATGAAACTTTTTCTATCCCATCTCCCCTAACGCCAAGTTGATAAATAACTGGCCCATTTTGGTTATTACCCCAATCTTTTCTAAGCCTCTCACACCATCCACCACCCTCATTATCTCCCCATCCATAAACTGAGCTATCTCCAATTACAACAAGCTGTTTTGGTAAACTAATCACTATCACCGAAAAAAATAATTACTTGATTTAACAAATTATTCTTACAAATCAAGTTAAACTATTTTTGATTTTACCATTTATTAATTCTCCAACTATTGCGATGGAGCTATAAGCTATCAAAACTATGGTTACTTCTTGCCATGCGAAGGAACTTAGTGATTCTTGCAATTGCCAACCTAGACCAACACTTCCAATAACCCCAACAATTGCAGTTTCCCTAATAATGATGTCAGATCTATAAGCGCAATATGCTAAGTAACTTTTTGCTTGTTGAGAAAATAAACCTAAAAGCCAACTAGTCTTTTTTGATATTCCTAGAGATTTCATTGCAATATAATTTCTCTTGTCTTGGCTATCTAGATTTGTAAAAAGTAATTTGCTAGTAATACCAGCGTTGTGGAGACCTAATGTTAAAGCTGCTAAAGATAAAGAAGGATTATTAAAAGTTAATAGAGTTAGAAGTATTACAGGTGTAGGTATTAAACGTAATAAAAATGCAAAAATTTTTATAAAAATTTTAGAACTATTGTTGTTAAAAATTCCTATTACTAATGGAGGTAAACTAATTGCGATTCCTGTTGATAAAAGACTTAAAATTATTGTTTCTAATGTAAGTTTTAAGAAATCAAATAATCCTAAATCTGAGCTTGATTTAAAAAGAGAACTAACGTAATTAAAATTTTCAAAATTATTATTAAAAATAAAATAAAGAAAATATGAAAAAGAAAATAAAATTGTTATGAAAAAAACTGCAATAAAAAAAATAGATAGGATTTTATTTGTGGTATTTAATTTTATTTTTTTGAATATTAATCCAGAAAGAATAATCAAAATTGCTAAGGACCATAAATAAGTCCATAACTCTCTAAAATTCAAAGTTTGGAAAGATAAAAAAATACTGGTACCTATTCCTCCAATACCAAAAATTCCTAAAATCACAGTACTTCTTATTGAGCACTCTAATCGATATAAACCAAAGTTTTTAAATGTATTTATTATTGGATTCCATATTAAAGTTAGTAAAGAAGAAAATTTAGGTGCATTTATTTGATTTATAGATTCAAAACTTTTGTAGTCAATAGTTTCTAATTGTTCAGCAAAAACTTTTGAATTTACAGCAATATAAGGTATACATATAGCTATTATTCCTATCGAAAAATTTATTCCATATATTTGCATTAATATTATTCCCCAAACCACTTCGTGGATAGATCTAATTATTGTTAGAAAAAACCTTATTATGCGGTAGAAAAAATTTGGAATATTAAAGATTTTATAAAAAATATTTGAGGAAATTATTCCAAAAATTGCTCCAAAAATAATACTTACTAACCAACTAAAAAAACCAATAAAAATAGTTTCATTTAATCGCTTAATTACGGTAATAAAAATTTCATTATCGATCTTGGGATTAAATGCAGAAATTAAGAATTCTTGGAATAATTTAAATCCTCCAAAATGAATATTGTTTATTAATTGATACCCTAGAGGGATGCATACCAAAATTGGAAGAAAAGATAATGAGGTATAGTTTAATTTTAATTTGTTCAACTAATTAATATATTTTCTCTAAATGAATCTTCTTTAAGTTATTTCTTTTGATATTGAAAAAAATTTTACCATCCCTTATTCCAATAACTTTATCGAAATCGTTCAGCAAATCTAATCTATGTAATGCAACTAATGCCGTCTTTGGGGATTTTTTTGTATTATTTTTATCGACACTTTCTAGCATTAGGTTTTTAATTATTGTTATCAATTTGGGATCTAGATTATTAAAAGGCTCATCTGCAAGTAATATATTTGATTCTTGAATTAATGATCTAGCTATAGCCACCCTTTGTTTTTGCCCCCCAGATAGTTTTCTGATTTTTTTGTCGTAAATAGAGTTATGAAGCCTACATAATTTCATATATTTATGCGCCTTCTTAAAAGAACTTATATTTAGTAAATTTTTAAAAGCGAAATAAAAACTGTTTTCCGCTAGTAGTCCACAATTAACATTTTGTTCTGCAGAGAGATCTTCTATTAATCTTAAATCTTGCCATATAGTTGTTATTTTACTTTTCTGCTTTCTATCTAATTCCTCGAAACTTTCATTGAATAATTTAACCTCACCTTGAGTTGGCTTTATAGTGCCATTAAGTACTGATATAAGTGTAGTTTTTCCTGAACCGCTTTTACCTAAAAGTGCAATTTTTTCCCCAGAATTTATTTTTAAATTTATTTTATTTAGGATCAGATCATTTTTGTATTTATAAGATATATTTTCTAATTCTAAGACAGTATTATTCATCTAATTTTATTTAATTTCCTCCCGATTTCCTCTATATTTTTATATTGTTTTGCTTCTGCCTTTGTAAATCTTTTTGCATTGAACATATCTAATATCTGTTTATGTGATTTTTGCTTTATGTCTAAATTTAGAATTACTGATTTAAGTTTTTTTGTAAACCCTTCCCCGAATCTATTTTCAAGATCCCCTTGAGCTATCCAATGATAGTCAACATATTCTGGGGTGATCCAGAATAATTCTAAATTACTTGTTCTTTTGGGATTATTTTTAAGATTGTTTTCCCAAACCTGTTTATTTAAAGCTCCTGCATCAAATGCCCCACTATTAACTAAAGCTATAGTGGCATCATGACTCCCACTAAAACCTGCTTTTTTTCCTTTAAAATGTTTAATTTCTACCCCTGCTTGATTTAAAAAATATTCTGGCATTAATCTTCCAGAAGTTGAGTTTTCAGAGCCAAAAGTAAATCTTAAATTCTTTAGTTTTTTAAGTCCTTTAATGTTTGAAATTGAGTTAAGTTCTAAATTTTTGTTTACTATAAAAACACTTTTAAATTCCTTATCGATATCTCTTTGAGCTAAGACAATTGAATTAGGTGTTTGTAATCTTGCTTGAACTCCTGATAAACCGCCAAACCAAACTAAATCTAAATCTTTAGTTCTAAATCCAGTTACTGCTGCAACATAATTAATAACAGGAATGTATTTAACTTCTACATCAAGTTGTTTGGATAATTCTTTTGAAAATAAATTAAATCTTTTGTCCAAAACATCTTGGTTTTGATCAGGTATTGCTCCAACTTTTAAAACTTTGGGATTTGAAAATACAGGTGATGAAAAAACAGAAAATAATAGAGATGAACTTAGTAGGAAATTCTTTAAATTAAACATAACTTATTTAAATTAATAGTATTCAGAGATTGCTTTTTCAAGCCTTTGTAGTCCATCTGTTATTTTAATCTCTGAAGCTGCACAAGATATTCTTATACATTGATCAGCTCCAAAAGCTTTTCCAGGTACAACAACTAATCCGTAATCTTGAAGAGCTTTATTGCAGAAATCAACAGAAGTAATTGAGGAGTTGGGTAATTTTGGAAATGCGTAAAATGCTCCGTTAGGTTCTTCAATATAAATCCCATTTATATTATTAAGGCCCTCATAGAGAAGTCTTCTTCTTTGATCATAATGGCTATTTATCATTGAGAAAAACTCATTATTAATTTTTAAAGCCTCTAAAGCACCTTTTTGAACAAAAGAGCAAACATTACTTGTACTTTGACTTTGTAATGCTGAGGATGCTTTGATTACATCTTTGGGACCTACTAAATAACCTATCCTCCAGCCAGTCATAGCCCATCCTTTCGCAAACCCATTTATTATAAAAATTCTATCTTTTAAGTCATTTGCTAATGAAGATAAACTGTAGTGTTTAAATTCTTTTTTAAGGATTAGTTCGTAAATCTCATCAGAAAGAATATTGATATTTGGATTTTCTCTAGCTAAATCGGCAATTTGTAATAATTCTTCCTTTGACATAACTCTTCCAGTAGGGTTATTAGGAGAATTGATAATTATAAATTTAGTTTTTGAAGAGATTTTAGACTTCAAATCTTCTATATTTATTTTGAATCCATCTTCTGCAGAAGAATTTGTAAAAATTGGCTTCCCACCCGCCAATCTAACCATCTGGGGATAACTTAACCAATGTGGAGAAGGGATAATAACTTCGTCTCCAGTATTTAACAATACTTGGAAAAGATTATATATTGCTTGCTTAGCACCATTTGTGACCATTACATTTTCAAATTCATAATTTAAATCGTTTTGAATTTGAAGTTTATTTGCAATTGCTTTTCGGAGATCTAAATTCCCCGCTGCGGGCCCGTACTTTGTAAATCCATCAAATATAGCTTTACTTGTAGCCTCTATAACTTCTTTTGGGGCATCAAAATCAGGTTCACCTGCACTTAAATTGCAAATATCTACTCCTTCTGCAGATAATTGATTTGCTTTAGCACTTATCTGCAATGTAAGAGAAGGCTCAATTGAAAGTGCCCGATCAGATAAATTAACTTGACTCATTGACTTATGACTTTTCAAATATGACTTTTAATAATGACAAATGCATAAATTAAGAATAAATAAAACTATCACACTATGGTTTAATTTAGTTCATTTTCTTAATCTATTTTATTTTCATGTTTTGAGTTCTTAAGATAAAAATATTTAAAGTTTTATTTTCGGTGAAAAGGTTAGTAATTGGGAGAGGAAGTGTATTTGCAGATTTGTTAGTAATTGGTGAGGCTCCTGGAGCCCAGGAAGATTTAGAAGGAAAACCTTATGTAGGTAAATCTGGTAAGTTATTAAACCAATTATTAATAAAAGCAGGGATTGACTATAAGCAGGATGTTTATTTTTGTAATGTAATTAAATGTCGTCCACCAAATAATAGAAAACCCACTGCTAGAGAAATTAATATTCATAAACCTTGGTTATTACAGCAAATAAAGTTAGTCGATCCAAAATTTATATTACTTACTGGTTCTACTGCTATGAGAGCTATTTTAGAAGTTAAAGATCCTATAAGTAATTTAAGAGGTCAATGGATTAAAAAAGATGGGAGAGAAATTATGGTAATTTTTCATCCATCTTATTTGTTGAGATTTCCTTCAAAAGAAATCAATAAACCTTACCATCTAACTTTGAAAGACCTAGAGAATGTAAGTGGTAAACTATATGCCGTATAATTTAGTGAAATCCTTTTTGAATATCAAGAATTTTAATGTCATTAACTCAATCTAAAGAGGTTAATAGTCTCTCCAAAAGATATTCAACTCATATTGAGAGAAGGATAACTAGAACAGTAATGGTGGGTGATATAGCTATTGGAAGTGATTATCCAGTAAGAGTTCAATCGATGATAAATGAAGATACTATGGATGTCGAAAATGCTTACTTAGCTATCAAAAGACTTCATAATGTGGGTTGTGAAATAGTAAGGTTAACTGTCCCTTCCTTAGCACATGCCAAAGCAGTAGGAGATATAAAGGCAAAATTACTAGAAAATAATATCAATACCCCCTTGGTGGCTGATGTTCACCATAATGGTATGAAAATTGCAATGGAAGTTGCAAAACATGTTGATAAAGTAAGAATTAATCCTGGATTGTTTGTTTTTGAAAAATCAGACCCTACAAGAACTGAATATACAGATGAGGAATTTGAAACTATTAAGCAAACAATACTTAAAAGATTTACCCCTTTAGTTGAAGTTTTAAAGGCTGAAAACAAAGCTCTAAGGATTGGAGTTAATCATGGGTCTCTATCTGAGAGGATGCTTTTTACTTATGGAGATACGCCATTAGGAATGACAGAATCTGCGATGGAGTTCGTCAAAATTTGTGATGAGCTTGATTTCCATAACATAATTATTTCTATGAAAGCTTCTAGGGCTCCGGTCATGATGGCAGCTTACAGAATGATTGCAGATAGGCTTGACTCGGAAGGATATAACTATCCCTTACATTTGGGAGTGACCGAAGCTGGTGATGGTGATTATGGAAGGATTAAAAGTACTGCTGGAATTGGAACGCTTTTAGCAGAGGGATTAGGAGATACCATAAGGGTTTCCTTAACAGAAGCTCCAGAAAAGGAAATACCAGTGTGCTATTCAATTTTGCAATCTTTAGGATTAAGAAAAACAATGGTTGAATACATCAGTTGCCCTAGTTGTGGTAGAACACTTTTCAATCTAGAAGAAGTCGTAGATAAAGTTAGGAACGCCACTTCACATTTAACGGGTCTAGATATAGCGATAATGGGATGTATTGTTAATGGGCCAGGAGAAATGGCAGATGCTGATTATGGCTATGTTGGGAAAGGTAAAGGAACTATTGCCTTATATAGAAGGAAAGAAGAGATAAAAAGAGTACCTGAAGATGAGGGTGTTAATGCTTTAATCCAACTTATTAAGGATGATGGGAAGTGGATTGATCCTTAATTAAGGATTTGTCAAATTTTTGAATTATAAATAAATTCTTTTTATAATAAAAAATATCGAATTATTTGAAGATAAGAAAATTGCTTAAAAAAAAATATATATTTCTGTTTGCGACATCCTTTTCTGGGTTATTTTTAAATAATTTTGCAGAGGCAACAGTTTTAAATCATAGTTATAAAGAAGTAATTGATCATGTTTGGCAAATTGTATATAGAGATTTTCTTGATTCAAACGGCAAATTTCAAAAGTCCAATTGGATTAATCTAAGAAAAGAAGTTTTATCAAAAACATATTCAGACAGCAATGAAGCTTATGATGCGATTAGAGATATGCTTTCTAATTTAGATGATTCTTATACAAGATTTTTAGAACCTAAGGAATTTAATCAAATGAGAATTGATACCTCTGGCGAATTAACTGGAGTTGGTATCCAAATAGTTAAAGATAAAGAATCTGATGATTTAATAATTATTTCTCCCATAGAGGGCACCCCTGCATTTGATGCTGGAATTAAAGCTAGAGATAAAATATTATCCATAGATGATATTTCTACTGAAGGTATGAATATTGAGGATGCAGTGAAATTAATAAGAGGACAAAGAGGTACTAAAGTAAAGCTTGAAATTCTTAGAGGTTCTCAATCCTTTTTTAAGACTTTATCAAGAGAAAAAATTGAAATAAAATCTGTATCAAGTAAAGTCAATCAAACCAAAAATGGCTTATCAATTGGCTATGTAAGAATTAAACAATTTAATGCAAATGCATCCAAAGAAACTAGAGATGCTATTAAGGATTTAGAAACAAAAAAAGTCGCAGGATATGTTCTTGACTTGAGAAGTAATCCTGGAGGTTTATTAGAATCAAGTATTGATATCTCAAGGCACTTCATTAACAAAGGAGTAATAGTAAGTACAGTAAGTAAAGATGGTTTAAAAGAAACAAAAAAAGGAAATGGTCAAGCTCTAACAAAAAAGCCCTTAGTTGTCTTAGTTAATGAGGGTTCTGCTAGTGCTAGTGAAATAGTTTCTGGTGCAATAAAAGATAACAAAAGAGGAAAATTAGTTGGGAAGAAAACATTCGGTAAAGGTCTAGTTCAATCCATGAGAACTTTAGTTGATGGTTCAGGTCTAACTGTTACAGTCGCTAAGTATTTAACTCCGAACGGCACTGATATAAACAAATCTGGAATTATTCCAGACATAGAAGTAAGAATGAATATAAACCCTATACTTCAAAGAGAGATAGGGACTAGAAAAGATAAACAATATAGAGCTGGTGAAAAAGAGCTAATAAATATAATTAATAGAAAGAATCAGATAAGCGAATTTAATCCAGACACTACAAACCTTAATGCATTCCTAAAAATTAATAAGGAAGATAAAGTATTTTCATTAAATTAATTACTCATGTCCAACATTCTCTTTATTGGCACATAAGCTCTTCTTATTATTTCTGGGTCTAGTTCAATAGATGGGGAATTATTTTTCAAACAATCAAGAATTTTTTCTAAAGTATTTAATTTCATATATGGACACTCGTTACATTTACAACCTTCTACATCGGGAACTTCAATAAAAATTTTATTAGGTTCTTTCTTTTTCATTTGATGAATTATTCCAGGTTCAGTTAGTACCATGTAAGTTTTAGATGGATCTTTACTTACGAAATCAAGCAGCTTACTTGTTGATCCAATAAAGTCTGAGAGAATTAGTAAATTTTGACTACATTCAGGATGAGCAATTACTTTTGATCCTGGATTTTGATATTTTAATTTTAGAAGTGCTTCTTCACTAAATGATTCATGAACAATGCAGCTGCCAGGCCATAATTTAAGATCTCTTCCTGAATTTTTCTGTACCCATCTCCCAAGGTTCTGATCTGGCGCAAATATTATCTTTTTATCTTCAGGTATCTTTTTAATTAATGAGACTGCATTACTGCTTGTACATATCAGATCACTTTGAGCTTTTACTTCTGCAGTGCAATTTATGTAACTTACGACATAGTGATCTGGATTTTCTTCCCTGAATTTTTGAAATTTATCTGAAGGACAATCGTCTGCTAATGAGCATCCTGCGTCAATATCTGGTAATAGGACTGTTTTATTAGGGCTAAGTATTTTTGCGGTTTCGGCCATAAAGTGCACACCGCAAAAAATTATTATATCTGCGTCATTATTTGCAGCTTTCCTAGATAGATCTAATGAATCGCCAATAAAATCTGCAATTTCCTGAATCTCTGGAGCTTGATAATAGTGCGCAAGAATAATTGCATTGGCTTTTCCGCAACGCTCCTTTATTTCAGAAATCAAATCCTCTTCGTTTTGAACTGATTTCTGTTTTGCAGTAGAAGTTATACTGGTCAGGATTTAGAATATCTCTAAATAGATTATATGCCTTTAAACAGAAAAAATTCTGACAAATTTAAAAATTGCTATTGTTGGCGACTGTCATGGTCAATGGTCTGAATTAGACTTGAAAGTCTTATCGATTATCAAACCAAATATTGTTTTATTTGTTGGTGATATTTCTGATGGAAATGTCAAAATAATTAAAAAAATCAATGAGATCAAAATTCCTACTTTTGTTATTTTAGGAAATCATGATAGAGGGAAAGATTCTACAGGCGAAACTCTCTCAAAGCAGATACGTGTTCTTGGTGAAAAATATTGTGCATGGGATTTGAAAGTTTTTAATAATCAAATAAATTTATTGTCTGCTAGACCATGTAGTTCTGGCGGCGGCTATTATCTTTCAAAAGAAGTTAAAGGCGTTTATGGACCTATAACCGAACAAGATTCAATAAATAAAATTATCAAATGTTCAGAAAAGACTATTGAAGAAATACCTCTAATAATTATGTCTCATGCTGGTCCTTCGGGTTTAGGTTCAGAACCTAAAAGCATTTGTGGGAAAGACTGGAAATTACCCTCTTTAGATTGGGGAGATAGAGATTTGTCTGCTGCTATTTCAAACATACAAAAGAGAAGAAAAGTTGATCTTGTAATTTTTGGTCATATGCACAACCGGCTTAAAAGAAATCTTGGTTTAAGAGAGATGTTTAGAATTGATAGCAAAGGAACAATTTATTTCAACACTGCTGTAGTACCAAGATATAAAACTGATGAAGATGGGAAATTGCTAATTAACTTTTCATGGATTGAGTTTAAAAATAAGGAATTAAGGCATGTTTCTCATCGATGGTATTCAGAGTCTGGTGAAATTCGTGAAGAAGATAAATTTATTTAGGATTAAATATCTCTGATCATATTTTAAGTATTATTGGGCTTTTCATATCTTGAAAATAATGTTTGAGACAAGATATAACCCGCAATTCCTGCGGCTGTAAAAGCTAAACCATTTTTAAATAAAGGTAATAAATCATTTGTTCTGGATATTATCGGTGCCAAACCAAAAATTCCAAATAACATTCCCCATAAAGGAGAAAGAAGAGCTAAAAATCCAATTGAAATGACTTGACCTTCTTTTCTTGGGGCAGATGCAAAACCTGCTACTAAACCTCCAAGAATCGATGTACATAAAGTCCATACATATTGCTCTTTGGGTAGGCCAGGGACAACTTGGCATCCTCCTCTTTCGAGACAAATCTTTACTGAATCAATTGCATCTAATACTGCACCATCCTCACCGTGATCTTTAACATAGTATTGGTTGCCAAATCTTGTTTGAAGTTCAACCCAAAATAACCTTGGCATAAAATTAAAATAAGCCTCTCCGACGTTAAAGTTCAGCAAATTTCCCCCTCTAGGATCCGCAACTATCAACAAACTTGTCTCATCTAAATCCCAATAGTCCTTAATTGCACTACCAGGTGAACTTTCAAACTGAGATAAATATTTAATTTTCCACCCACTTTCAATTTCTAGATTATTGAGCTTTTCCTCTAAAGATTTTTTCTGATTAGGGCTTAATGTTTTAGCTAAATCAATTACTGGTGTTTTTTCTTCTGGTAAGAGATTTGGATTATTTATAGCGAAAACGGGTTTATGTGAAATTAAAACTAATATAGATAGAAATATTCCTAATAAATAGTTAATCTTTGAAGGCATAAATAAGTTCTGTCTTTTTATATTTTCGCCGATGAATAGCTTACCCGCGAATAATCCAGATTGGTTAGTAAAAAAAATAATAAAAATGGGGGGGACTATAAGTTTTTATGACTTTATGAATTTCGCATTAAATGATGCTATTAATGGTTATTACGGTAGCGGTAAAGCTGAGTTAGGCGTTCGAGGAGATTTTGTTACATCACCCTCTTTATCTGATGATTTTGCTTTTTTGGTTGGTAAACAAATGGAAGATTGGTTGATTCAGTTCAAAAATAGTTTTTTATCTAATCAGAAATTAGCTGTAATTGAATTTGGAGCAGGAGATGGAAGCTTTATGAGTGGATTAATTAAATATTTTTTAGAAAATAACAAGAATTTTTTGGAAGGAGTTTCTTTTGTAATTATTGAACCTAATGAAGGGATGGTAGAAAAACAAAAAAACAAATTGGAAGAATTTTTAAACTTAGGCATCGATATTTTATGGAAAGGTTTGGATGAAGTAGAGGAAAATAATATAAATGGAATAGTGATTGCAAATGAGGTTTTGGATGCTTTGCCAGTAGAGAGAATAACCTTCTCAAAAGGAAAATTACTTCGACAAGCAGTTTCTATAGATAAAAAATCTCATAAATTATATTTTGATGAAATGCCAATTACAAGTGAATTGGAAAAAAGTTTTGAACTTGCTAAAAGTAAGTTGGGAATAACTATTCCGCCTGAAGATGCTCTTGAAGGATGGACGACAGAATGGCATGTAGATAACTCAAAATGGTTAGAAGCTATTTATGGGAAAATCAATAATGGCATTTTATTGATAATTGATTACGCTAAAGAAGCTAAAAAATACTATAACTCTAAGAATTCTGATGGGACGATAGTTTCTTATGAAAATCAAAAAATGATAAATAATGTCCTGGATTCTCCTGGAAATTGCGATTTAACATCTCATGTTTGTATAGAAACTTTAATTAATGATGCTGAGACTCTTGGATTTAATACTCTTGGGATAACTAAACAAGGAGAGGCTTTGTTGGCACTTGGATTGGCAGAAAGACTTTATGGAATTCAGAAGGAATTTAAGGAGGATTTATCAAATGCTCTTTTAAGAAGAGAGGCATTACTTAGACTCGTTGATCCTGTATGTTTAGGTAATTTTAAGTGGTTTGTTTTTAAAAAGTTTAAGGAGAAGGAAATGAATATAAATTCAACCTGTTTGCGTTAAGAAAAAAACTTTAAAAATAATGAATCTTCTACGTCATCATAAATATCCACGGCACCAATTTCTTTCGGTAATATAAATCTCATTTTGCCATCACGAACTTTCTTGTCGCCCATAAGTATTGTTAGAACCTCTTCTTTATTTATTTTGGGGATCTCGGTAGGAAGATCGTAACTCTCTAATAGAATTTGCTGTCTTTCTAATTCTTCTTGAGACCATAACCCTTTCTCAATTGCTATTTTTCCCGCAATATTCATACCAATTGATATTGCCTCACCATGTAGAAATTTGCCGTATCCACACAAATTTTCAATAACATGACCAAAAGAATGACCATAATTCAATATTGCTCTTAGACCATTTTCATGTTCGTCTTGAGAAACAATATGAGACTTTGTTTTTATTGAACTATTAATTATTTTAATAAGATATTCATTCTTGAGATTTATAAGTTCATTCTTGTTTTTTTCAATTTCTAAGTATTCGAAAAGTTCTTTGTCTCTTATTACTCCGTATTTTATTACTTCGGCCATGCCTGCATTAAATTCTCTTTTGGGCAAACTTTTTAAAGTTTCTGGATCAATAAAAACTGCTTTAGGTTGATTGAAAGCCCCAATTAAATTCTTACCTTTTGGATGATTGACTCCTGTTTTTCCTCCCACAGATGAATCAACCATTGATAATAATGTTGTTGGAATCTGAATATATTCGATACCTCTTAGCCAAGTAGCAGCTGCAAAACCGCTTACGTCTCCAACAATTCCTCCTCCAAGGGCAATAATTACGGAATTTCTATCTAAGCCAAATTCAAATGCAATATCATATATTTCACTCAATGTTTTTAAGTTTTTATATGATTCCCCAGCCTTGATAAGGAACATTTTGGCCTGAAATTGATTATCTTTTAAATTATTTAAGAATTTTTCACCATACAAATTTGATATTTCTTCATTTGATATCACAAGTATTTTTCTATTTTTTGTTATTCCAATTTTTAAGAGTTCTTCGCTGATATTATTCAGTATCCCTGCTTCTAGAGTTACTTCGTATGACTTATCACCTAATGGGACTAATATTTTTCTCTTATTCACAATTGATTACCTAGTTAAAATTTATAAATATTTGGTATTAAATACTTTATATATTAGCAAAATCTAAGCTCTAGATACTTAAAAATTCAGTTGTTAAGAATTAGAAATGGTAATAAAATCATGCTATGAGTTTTAAAAAAAATATAAACGATATTAAGAAAAATTATTCCCTAGGAATAATTGGAGGTGGTCAACTGGCATTGATGTTAACCGAGGCAGCAAAAAAAAGAGATTTAGAAGTATGTGTGCAAACAAAATCTTGTGATGATCCTGCTGGTTCAAAAGCAGATCATGTCATAGAAGCTGATCCTTTAAAGATAAGAGGTAATAAATCATTAATTAATGAGTGTGAAAAAATAATTTTTGAAAATGAATGGATAAAAATCGATAAATTAAATTTAATTGGTAATAACGATATTTTTGTTCCAAGCCTTAATGCAATTAAGCCATTAGTAGATAGGTTTTCTCAAAAAAAATTAATCGATAGAATGAATATTCCCTGTCCAAAATGGATAAGTATTGAAGATTTTAAAAATCTCTCGGATGAGGAAATCAAAAATTGGACTTTTCCTCTAATGGCAAAATCAAATAAAGGTGGATATGACGGTAAAGGGAACAAAAAAATAAAGACAAGAGAAGATTTAGATTCTTTTTTAACAGAGAATAATTCTGATGAATGGTTAATAGAAGAATGGATAGAGTATGAAAAAGAACTGGCTCTTGTTGGTTCCAGAGATAGGACCGGTAAGATAAGATTCTTTCCAATAGTTGAGACATTTCAATTAAACCACGTTTGTGATTGGGTTCTTGCACCTGGAATAAATGAATATGATTTGAACTTATTTGCAATAAATATATTCTCTTCAATAGTCAATGAACTTAATTACGTTGGAGTTTTAGCTATTGAATTCTTCTATGGAGATAATGGTCTTTTAATTAATGAAATAGCTCCTAGAACACATAACTCAGCTCATTTCTCTATTGAAGCTTGCACTTCAAGTCAGTTTGATCAATATGTTTGCATTTCTTCTGGGATAATGCCACCTGACATCAAAATGATCTGTGAAGGGGCAATTATGATAAATCTACTGGGATTAAGAAAGAATTTCTCAATCTCAATGGAAACCAGAATTAAAATGTTATCTGAAATTGAAGGTTCTAATATTCATTGTTATGGCAAATCTCGTGAAATTCTGGGAAGAAAAATGGCTCACATCACATTTTTATTAAATGGTAAAACGCATTCAGAAAGATATGATGAGGCTCAAGTTTTATTAACTATGGTAAGAGACATTTGGCCATCTCCAAATGCTTAAAAAAATAAGTTAGAGTTAGGTTACTGGATCTTTGGTTAAGTTCTTCTTTATGTGCTCTGATCTGACTCTCTTTCGACATGAGGAGACTGTCGTGATGCGGTAGTAAACCGATCTTGTAATCGGAAACGAAAGCCCACTTTGAATCCTCTTCTGGCATTTCCAGGTCGATGCAGCAGAGAACTGACGGGGATCCGGTGTTACCTATCAAAATGCTTGCTAAAACAGGCTTTTGGTGGGTATTTTATTTTTTGGAATAACTGAGCTGTTTTTATTCTCTATCAGTGTAAATAATTTATTTGCCAAAATACTTGACGATCCATTTCTAATGCATTTATATTAATAGTACATATGTATTACTAGGAAATGACTTTAGGAGGAGCTAATGTTTGGACTAATTTTTCTTACGGTTATCGTAATGAGTCCCCAAGTGGTTGGTTGCTTAGCCCAGACCGTAGCAGATTAATTTTATTTACGAGGAACAAAAAATCTCCAAGAAATAGTATGAGAATTTTTGCTCATACTTATTATGCAAATGATCTTGGTGAGCCAATGGCAATTAAATCATCAACTCAAATGTATTTGGATAATGCTTGGGATAAATGGCATGACCTTCAATTAGAAGGTTGGACTTTTGAAGAACTTGAATTACCTGAATCAGTATGACTAACTTAAATCCAATCAAAAAGAAACTATCAAAAGCAGATAGAAAGGTATCTATACAAGACCCATCAAAATTATTAGCAGAATTTTTTAATGGTGTTGTCATTGAACTTGATGAAGAATATAAATATGACTCATAAAGAATTGATAGATCAAGTTTCCGCGAATTTATTTAAACAAAGTGGAAAGTTAGAAAGCAGAAGATCTTGGTTGGCAATGAGAAATTATCTTGAACAATTAGACACCGAACAACTTAAATCTATGCTTAAGGACCACGGATGATTTAAAAATTTTATTTAGTTTTTATTTTTTTCTTAATTCTTAGAAAACCATATGTTGCAAAGCCAACCAAAAACATATCCAAGTAAATATGCCAAGGAGGAAAAATCTGGTGTATTAATTCCATTAACTTTTTATTGCCACTTGCCAATAAGGATAATCTAAATTTGATTTTTCTCTAATTAATTGTAATTTTCTAGAATTTATTTTTACCACTATTCCATCTGTTGGATATTTACTAAAAAGCTTTCCTTCTAACCATTGTTTTCTAAATACTTCAACTTGGCTCGTAAAGTTGCATGAAATATCCTGAGGGATCGTGAAGCCAAGCTTTGAAAGAATCTTTTTGGACTCATATTGGTTAAGTGTTGAATTAAGTATTTGAAATGCGCAGAAGCTAAGACTTTCCGAAAATCCTTCTTTTGCTCTTAGAAATCCTGAAGCGATTCTTTGGGAGATATTTGGACTTTGGTTGGGTGCATATAACTCACCTCTAACTTGAAGAACTCCTCGTAAAGGGAGATTATTGGGAATGTCTTGGACTTTAATAACTTTACTAGTAACGTCGGCCCCTTTTCTTGAAATTGCTTTCTCCAAGGTTCCATCCCTATATTGCAAAGCAACAGCACAACCATCAATTTTCGGTTCAATTAATAATCTGGTATCTACTAATAATCCTTTCAAAAATTCATCTATTGAATCCTTTTCTAATGAGGGTAAAACTAGTTTATTTTTCTTTTTAAAGTAATCACAATTAGGGTTTGTTCTTAATAAATTTTTTTCAAGTTGGTCGAACTGCTTATCAGAGATTAAAGCATTACCATTTCTATAATTATCGTCATACCATTCAATTCGTTCTTCTAAATAAGTCTTCATTTAATACGATGGCTTAAGTTTTTGGTCAGGTATCCAACTTGGTTTATCTATAATCCATTTTTCTCTATCTTCATATTTAACAGTCCATAAAAGAAATGAAGAAATTTCTTTTAGAGTTATGCCAGCCAAATATCTTGTTTTTGGACTTATTGATATAAATCCAAATAATAATATTAATAAAATAAGTTTAAAAATACCTTTAATCATTAAAAAATCAGCGTAATTTTTGCGAACTTTTTAATTAATGCAATTCTTATAACCTTCAATCTTTGCTAGTTCATCAATATTCAAACCTGTTTCTTCCAGTAAAGTTTCTCCTATATCGTCCTTATTAAATTTAGTTAAAGCTCCTTTAGTAGAGTACTTAATACATTGGTTTTTGTATTTTGCTTCTTTGACTAAAGGAGATAAATAAAAACCAAACAAGATGATAAAAGCCCCATAGGTTACAACTTTTCTATGGTTTTTCCACCATTCATAAAATTTATTGGACACGAAAAATAAATGATTATTTTCTATTTTAAATTGACTGTCAACAAATTACTTTAGAAATTTAAGGATTGGTTAATTTATTGTTTTTTCATTAATAGATTTAACCCAAGAATAATATCTTGATTTTCTAATCCTTTGCTCTTTTGAGACTAATCTATCTGCAGATTCTAGGGGTGATTCTCCTTTCTCAACTTTTGTTGTAATAGAAATACCAAAACCTTTTGCTTCAATTTTTGCAATGCCACCCTCTAAAAAAAATAAAAAAGACCAACCTTTGTTCCATCCTAAATAGAAGGGATTTCGATACATTGCATTCTTTTGGAGATACCCTTTAAATGATATTTTCCTTTTCAAGGAGTTACTTGTATTCACTATTACCAAATAAGAACTTTACGGCTGATTATTTCTGGAAAGTAATTTTGTATTTAAATAATTACCAGAGGAATACTTGACGTCTGCGAGTAGTACATTTATATTAATAGTACAACTGTATTATATACATGACCTCAGGAGTCGCTAATGTTCGGACTTATTTTTATCGTGGCAGTCTTATTGACCCCCCAACTGGCTGGTTGTTTAACAAAAAAAGTGGTTTATTAATTTTTTTTGAGAGTTATAAGAAATCTGTATCTAATAACTTACAAGTATATACTCATCTTTTCTATGCAAATGAATTAGGTGAACCAGCCCAAATTAAAAATTCAAGACTTCATTCTATTGAGTGTGCTTGCGAAACATGGAATGAATTAATTTCAGGAGGTTGGCAAATTGTTACTAATAAATTCCAGTAATCATGATCAAGGTAAATCCTTCAAAATGGGAATATCTAAAAGAATCTACCCTAAAACGAAAACGAACAAAGATTTGTATTACTTGCAATCACTTTCGCTACAGCACTACAGAAACTTTTGCTACTATCTTGATCTGTCCAAAATACGAAAAACGTATACCACAGGGTGATCATTTACTTAAAGGTTGTGAGTATTGGCAAAAAAATAGGACGATATTTTCTCCTGAAGCATCTTAATTATTCTCTAATTAAACTTCTCTAGGTAGAGATATTTAGTTATGTAAACAAAGCATTATTTTATACAACTTAAAAAGTTCTTTTTAAGTAATTTTGAAGCATGATTCAATTCTACTTTTCCATATTTTTATTAGTTGTGCTTACATTTTTTGCACTTTTAATAGATGCACCAGAATTGGCTTCTTTAATTCAAACATTTTAGAAAATAATAAATCAGCATTTTTACTGATTTACTTTTTTAATAAGTAAGGCGTAGGTTTAACTTGTTGAATAGGAGGGATCTAATGATTGACAGTCCACCAGAGGAGTTAAATTATAAAATTTAAATCTAAATAAAACTAATGCTAAATCTGGAATGAATTTTCTATTTGAGATTCATTCCTTTTTAATTTCTTTCTAAAAAATGTAAATTATAAATATTAAATTTTAAAAGTAAAAATCTGTTCATATTAAAATGTTTTAAGGCCTTAGTCTCTTCTCAGATAGTGGGTAACTTTACCTGAATCCAAAACCAGTTTTTTGTTCTTCTTTTTCTTCCCATTCAATAATAATTAATTTTAGTAAACTTTTAAGTTCTGAATTTGAAGCGTCAGTGTCTTTTTGAAGATTTATACAAATGCTTTTTATTTCCTCATAAGCATTATCAATTAATATTGTTTTTTGATCTGGATTAGCCATAGAATTTTAAAATGCTCCATTACAGTTGAACCCGCTGCAGTTAATAACCCTGAAGATATTCATTACAAAGTTGTGAAATCTTTCATCGTAAAAAAATGCCCAAGTTGTAAATATAGCAAAACCAGAGACAGCAAAAGCAGCATATTGAAGCCAATGTATTCCATAGCTATCCAATCCATTTTTATCAAAATCAGAATTACTCAATTGATTTTTTTACTTATAATAAAAATTTTTTACTTAAAAGGAGAGTTTGTTTTGAACGCGAGATTTATTTTTTTTAAATCTTAATGTATTGATAGTTTAAATAAAACCAGGTATTATCCACCCAAAAAAACCGTAGTTTATTATCAAAGCTAAAAAACCAATCATAGCTAATCTCCCATTTGTTATTTCGGCATTTTTCCAAAATTTACCCATGTAGTTTTTAATTTTTTTCGAATTTTTATCTATTAAATAATTTGGTTCTAAAGGTTCCTGCAACCTTTTGATGGCGTATAAAGAGAATTGAATTGTAATTGCAATAATAACAACTATAAAACTAGTAAGTGCATCCATTTTTAAATTTCATATGTGATCAATTAGTAAGCCAAAGAGTAAATGACGTTTGTATACATCAAACATTTCCTCATTTCTGCTTTATTGACAGAGGAAACCTTAATTTGAATTATTAAAGAATGTAACATATTTAAAAAAAATTAGTATGAATTCTTACTTTTTCTTTGGATTTCAGAATTTTAAGGACTTTATTGTTACATTTATGTGTCAGTTACATCCCAGGACTAGTCTTAATTGAATTAAAGAGTTAGCTTTGAAGTTTTTAATTTAAATCAGATAAAATATTGAATATTTTTTATAAGGAATATATTTTTAATGTGATTTATTTAAAATATATTTAATAACTAGAAATTATTACTTTTGTTTGATTTCAGGAAGGTAGAATTTATTGCCTAGTGTGTAACCAATTGACATCAGTACGAACCCAATAAGTTGAGGTAAATGAGAATTTGCTATAGAGATTTTTTCAATCATTTCTCAATCCATAAATTTATATTTTAATAAAAAATTTTAAGTACTGTAAGTCTATTTTCTTTTTGATTCTTTAATCTCCCCAGATTTTTTTAGTGAATTAACAAGTCTTTCATTTTCTGTTTTTAAATTTTCTAATGCAGATTTTGTGAATTGTTCTTTAGCCTCAAATTTTGCTGAACTTATAACTTTTTTATTAGGAAGTTTTTTCTTCGGTTCTGACTTCATATTAAACAGCAATTTAAAAAAATTTTAGAAGTTATTTTTTTTGAGTTAGGTATTATTTTTTACAGTTTGCTGGTTAATAATATTTGTTTACATAGACAAATTAATCTTTATCTTTTGGGAGCCTTAAC
Organism: Prochlorococcus marinus XMU1405; assembly: GCF_017696275.1. Lineage (NCBI taxonomy): Bacteria > Bacillati > Cyanobacteriota > Cyanophyceae > Synechococcales > Prochlorococcaceae > Prochlorococcus > Prochlorococcus marinus. Next base: position 37,787 of record NZ_JAAORF010000002.1, read on the forward strand.
CATCCAGTAGTCCATTCTGATTTTAGTTTTGCCCATGAGATTCTTTTAATATCTTTTTTATTTTTGGTAGGAAAAATATCAACCCACCTATCTTCATTTTTTCCACCATAAGCTTTAACTTGAAAATGCCTATTACCATTAATTGTTTTTGGTGCTGTCCAACACAAAGTAGGAGGCCATTTCATGAGAAATTTTTAAAAGTTAACAAACTAAAGGTTGCTTTGCCCAGTTAACACTAAACCATAATATGCAATCGTACCAAGGATAAGTACGATTCCTAGTATTCTAATAATCATGATTTAATATTTTTAAATTCAAATTATATTAGAGAAATTTTATAAATTTGCGTTGAAGATTTAATATTTTCTAATTTTTCCTTTTTTTATTTCTAACTATGGAGTGGCAAGATTCAGGATGCCATTCATTCTGAATCTTGCCAATAAAATCATAAATAAATGAATCAGGACATCCAGTTTTTTTTTGAAGTTCTGAAAGTTCTTCTTTAATTAATTCATATACACTCGTTATTACCCCTAAATTTTCTTCTTGCGAGGGAGCCCATTTTTTATTCTCCATTAATATTTTTTAAATTATTTTCACAATATCGTAATAGGTTATGTCTCCATAATCAGCATCTGAGCAACATAAATCTCCATATAATTCTTCTAACAAATCGTACGCATCTGAATACTTATCAAAACTTTGAGTTGTTAATTCGTCATCTTTCCCATCAATTCTAATTATTTTGTAGGTCATATTTTATTTAGATGCAAAAAGTATTTTTTTTTGATTCATAAGATCATCTTATAAATAAAAATCTTATTTAGGAGTATTAGTTGGGTAAAGCTTCTGAATTTTATTTTTCTGAATTTCTATTTTTCTTCTTTCATATTTTTTTGCCATTATTTGTCTGATAAATAATTGTGGGATAAGCCAAACTAACGCGATAGCTATAGCCATGAAAGCAGGATTTCTCCACGTTATCCTAATAATCTCTTGTATAAATTCTTGATTGAAAATTTCCATAAATTAAATTTTGATGATAAAAATATCTTTGCTTTCTTTTATAAAATCTTTTAAATTTCATAATCCATCATAACCTTAAAAAATCTAATAAGGAATTTTATAAATTTTTTCTTTTTATAGTTCGTTTTCACTTATATTTGGATTTAGATTAATTTCTTATTTTTTAGTTTAGAGATGTCAACTTATCTAATTACAGGATCAAATAGGGGTATTGGATTAGAACTATGTAGGCAAATCCATAAGAGGGGAGATAATGTAATTGCAGCTTGTAGGAAAGCTTCAAAAGAACTTAGAGATTTAGGAGTGAGAATTGAAGAGAATATAGAAATTGCTTCAGATGAGTCGATAACAAATTTGTGTAAAAAACTATCTGGAGTTAATTTAGATTGCTTAATTCATAATGCAGGAATATATGAATTTAATTCTTTGGAAAACTTAGAAAAGAAAAGTATTTTGCGTCAATTTGAAGTCAATGCATTGAGCCCAATATGTATGACTCAAACACTTAAACATCTTTTAAAAAGATCTTCTAAAGTTGCTTTTATCACAAGTAGAATGGGATCTATTGAAGATAATACATCAGGAAGTTCTTATGGTTACAGAATGTCTAAGGTCGCCTTGTCCATGGCAGCAAAATCACTTTCCATAGATTTATCAAGGGAAGATATTTATGTAGCTATTTTGCATCCTGGGTTAGTGAGTACAAGAATGACTGGCTTTACAAGAAATGGAATTAGTCCTGAAGAATCAGCAAATGGCCTTTTAAAACGTATTGATTCTTTAAATAAAAATAACTCGGGTACGTTTTGGCATGCCAACGGAGAAGTTTTGCCTTGGTAATATCAATACATTCATATTGAAGAGATTTATATCTTTAATTTGTTAAAAAAATTTTAAATTTTTAACGAATTTCTTTCCTTGTTTAATTCTTTTAGTTATCTTTAAAAAAAACATTAGTAAAGGAGGTGATTCATTGTCGTATCTACCGAAAAATGCGGTTAAAAAAGAGGCCGTGAATTCAGTATCTTCATCAAATTCATCGGTCTCTTTTTCTTTGATTAAGAAAAAAGGTTTTATAATCAATAGATTTATATAAATCAGTAACTTAATAATTAAAAGCTCTGCATCTCAAGTAGTCGCAGGGTTTTTTTTATGAATTTTAATAATCTTTCAGATTGTACTCTATCTTTTTTGGCCAAAATAAATTAAGGCTAAAAAAGATATTGTGCTTACAAAAGCGATTAAGTACCACCCTGTTGAGGAGTTGCTAACTACTTCTGTCATTTATTTTGATTTATCGGAGGAATTGATTATTTGGGTAAATATCACAATTGATATGATTAAAAAAACTAAAAGGATGTAAGTTACGTTCATTTATAGAAAAAAGCTAATTATCAAAAAGATTATTCCTAAAACTACCGTGACAATTGCTCCATCTACTAATAAGTCTTTCCATGTATAACTTTTAAGCATCCTTGTTTTATCTTCTTCACTCATAAGGTTCTTTAACCACGTCCAATCTAAAAGCTGTGTCAATGCAACACCAAAAATTAAATGACCAAACAAAATGCCAATTAGATCAATTCTAGAAATATCTTTAGTGAGACTTGTAATAATAAAAAAGTCCACTAGCTTTTTTCTTTATTAGATAAGGCACCACCTTCTTCTTTGTATTTTTCCCAAGCTTCGCTTATTTTTGCTTTAGAAAAATTTTGTTTTCCCTCAGAGAATTTATTTTTGAGGTTATTTAAACTATTAGTCAGCTCTTTTTTTGTTGGTTCATCAAGAAAGTTTGATGTTAATTTCCATAAGTACCAGCTACTTGCTAGAAGAAGAATTAATCCCAGTAGTTGCATATTGGTTTTTTTACTATGCTACAACTTTTTAAATGGTTTCGATAAATTAATTTATTTAATACCCGCAGAATTTTTTTTACTTAAATAAAAATTAAAACTTCAACCAGTGGAAAAATATTCTATCAAGTAACCATATAGTTAAACCCCCTTCCAGGAAAGCCAACCAGTACATCGCATAATCAGAAAATCCCATTTGTTCTTTAACTGTTTTAATTAATTTTTTATGAGCTTGAATGAGATTTTTCATGAATAATTAAATTTTTTAAACCTGCTGAATTTCTTTAATCAAAAAACCCTTCCCATAGCAAGATAGACATGTCTTAGTCTCATCTAAAGAAATTCTTAGAAAACCTGCTCCATTACATCTAAAACAATTTACTTTAGTGTTTGAATAGATTTTTGATTTAATTTTAGCAGCACGATTTAAGTAAGAAACAGTTTCTTTACGACCGTTTGCCTTGGCAGCTTTGTTTAAAAGCTTTTTGTAGTTGACTTTAAGTTCTTGGATATTCATCTTTTATAGAAAATAAATACTATTACAGGAAAAACTAAATGTTTAAAAAATTTAAAAATTGGGATTTCCCGTTGATATTTCTAATCTGATCTCTATCTGAGATTTTTATAATATAACTAGAATTTTTTTGATATGTTTGGTAGCAAGAGTATTAATTTGTATATTTAATAGAAATTTTATATTTGACAAATTAGAAATATTTTGGGCGATCATTTAATAAATCATTATTTCGCCATAGAAAGTAATTTTTGAAAATTTTGTTGTTTAAAAATATTTAACTCTAATAAATCATCCAGCCTTTTTGAGGTTTTTTACTAAAAAATCATTTTCATTAGTAAGAACTTTAAGCTTAGATTTTTCCAACTCTTTTTTGATTTCGGGATTCAAATCCTTTTTTGTCTCATGTAGATTCATAAGATTTGTTCTTAAAATTATTTAAAAGACATTTGCGATCATAGTGATCCCAAAAAAAAATTGTGGATAGTTTTTTCCTAAAAGAAGATAATATTTTATTTTGCACATAGAAATTTAAATTTAATCAACATATTGTGGAAAACCCTGTTGAAAAACACCTAAAAAGTGGATAACTCTTCGGGAGCATTCCCAAAACAAGCTTTTCTGGAATAATTTTTAAGTATTAATACTTCATCAAAAAAAATAAAATATAGTTTAAAAAGTATCATAATCTGTTGTTATAACTGTGGGATCATTACTTTTAAAAAAAGACAAAATATCTATATCAGAAGCTCATGTTGATAAAAAATTAAAAACGTTTTTTCTTCATCATGTATCAAATTGAAAATTAAAGTGAAGAAAAATCAATCTAAACTTGAAATTTTTAATTTTTGTCATAGCTGATTAAAAATTGTTTAATTCGGTTTTCTCTATGGCAACACTTCCCAAACGAAAGATTAATCTAATATGTTTGTATAAGCTAAATATTTAAAATGACAGAAGAAAAAAAAGATTTAAAAAAAAGTTCTGGGAAGAAAAACATTATGTTTGCCTATGGTTTTATACAACTTGGTTCTAGTTTCGTATCGGCAATAGCTTTAGCTGCAATCGCTTTTGGATTCTGTTCAGTAAAAAAGGAATCTAAACTTTTTAATAAATGTGTTGCGGAAATAATTGAAGATGGTGGCACCAATTCTGAGGCCGTAAGGTATTGCAATGGGGGCAAATAAAACCCCTTTCAGATGAATTAAATGGATTCAACTTGTGATTTGATTATTGATTCTTTAAAAGAAGAGCCAATTGGAGAAACTGATCATTTTATTTGGTTCATAACAGATATTGGTATTGTTGCCCTATTTAAAAGAGATGAGAACTTTGAAAGTTATAGTTCGAATGTCGGAATTGAGGCAAATAAAATTGCTATAGATATAACTAAAGAAGAGAAAGAGTACCTAAAAATAAAAGAGAGACAGCTTTTCTTGTTTTATTCATAATATAGGATTTAGTTCTTAATTTAGTAAGATGGCTCAAGGTTAAAGGCCGGCTCCATAATATTATTTTCGCTAATTAATTCGTAGGTTAGCTCTTTATTTAGGGCATTTATATAGGATGTATAAAGTTTTCCCCAAACAAATTCAAATTCATCTTTACTTAAATTCTTGAAAAGAATTTCTCCTTTGAAGTAAATGTGATAAGAATCATTCATCATGGAAAAGTAATCTTTCCCTTTTTAACGCAGTGAGATATGTATGTAGTATTAGGTGCTACTAAAAAGAAATCTATATTTGAAAGTCAAATACTTTTAGACTATCCGTGTATTCATTTTTTGTTTTTTGAATAATCCAACTGTCTCATCAAGATCCATACACGGCTGAATACTTATATCCATTAACCTTCTCCAGGGATGCCATTGCTTCCAAATTGTCTCAAGAGAATCTGCACTTACTACAGAATGTCCAATCCCATTTTGAACCATAAAAATCCAAGAATGAACCTCATAGTTTTCAGGTCTGTTTTGGGGACCACCTGATTCATACCAATTAATTAGCATTTCTGCCCCTTCTTCTTGATCCTCACCATCAGTAAATTCGTAGGAAATCAAATACCTTTGCATATAGATTATTATTAAGATCTCTAAACTATTTTAACTCTAGATTTAGATATTGCTTCTCAATTTAATTAATGCTATTAAGTTTATAGAAGTGATTGTTTTAAATGACTGAAAGATTTGGGAAAATTAAAAAGAATATTTTGACTAATTTATCTTTTATAAATAAGACAATCTTGAGGTATTTTCAAAACCATGATCTGTTCGTATAGCTCCAGTTAGCAGATAAAATTTGATACTTTTTAAAATATCCTAAATTAGTTACCATATTTTTACTGTATAGATACCAATGATAAATAAAAATGATAGTAGTGATCCAATTGATAATTTAGAGTATGAAAAAGTTCTAGAAGAAGAAATAATAAATTCATACGAAAGTAAATTTCAGAAAGATACTGAAGAAGATAGTAAAAAGATTAAATTTTACAGACTTAAAAGAACTCCATTAGAAATACTAAATAGGACATTTTTCTTTTTCTTTATTGGAAGCTTTCTTTTCTCTTTGTTTTTAGCTTATTCAGAAAGTAAGTTGTGGTTCATACTTTATGTAGCAAGTGCATTGTCTTGTGTTTTTTATACTCCTAATAGAAAAGCACTTAAAGAATTAATAGCAGCTTGGCCAAATATAGAGGATCTCATTAAAGGAAGGAGTTTATGGAGAAAAGGCAAGTAAATAGATTATGAAACCTTTAAGTTCATTTAAAAAGTGGTTATTAAATATTCTTGTGCCATACATAGAGGGTACCAACAAGAAAAAGGAGGATAAAAAATGAGCCTTATAAAGCTTGGAATTATTATTGAAATTTTTTTGTTTGTGGGAGTTTTTTTATGGGTTAGGAAACTAAATAGTAAACAAAGTAGGCAACCATCTTTATCAAAAAAAACAATAAAAAATCTCAAATTCTAGAATTTTGATCACAAAATAAGGAATTTTTATAAAGAGATCTAATTTATGGGAAAATTCTTGATTTTTTTCTCTCACTTTGTATGTGAAATCGGTTAGAACATCTACATCGTTCTTATAAAATATGGTTTCCTCCATTCAAGGTCTTGCTCCAATAACCAATCCATTAAATAGTGTCTTAATAGAAAAGAAATTAATAAATGTTGATCAGAAATTTATTCAACTTGTTTCTCTGGCAGAAGGGTTACCTCGGACAGAAGTCATCGAAAGTGGAAGGAATTATTGGAGAGGTGTTTGTAGAAGCTTGATTTTTAGATTTCCTGACGATCTTGAAATCTTAAAGCTTGATGTAAGAAGTTATGTAGATAGATCAAAAGGAATTATTCAGATAAGATCTGCAGCAAGATTAGGGCAATCAGATTTAGGCGTTAATTTAAGAAGAGTTGAATACTTGTTTGATCAATTAGAAAAATTTTAATTAATCTATTTTTTATAAATTTAAGGTTCTTTTTACTAAATAGGTGTGCTTTAATTCATAAGAATATTTGAATTGCCATGTTAAAGATAATCTTAGTTGGAATTATTATCGCGCTTGTATATTCTCAACCGGACCTTCGTCTTACAGTCGCTGATTGGTTAAAAGCAGCTTCTGATTTTCTTATTGAATCAGTACAAGTAAAACCTTGAATTTATTTTTAATGAAGCATTAAAAAAGACCTGAGACAGTAATCATTTGTTTAATGCATACAGCTACGAAAATAAATATTATTATCCTGCTCAATATGTATTTCACTTAAACAAATAAATAGTTTTAGGAACATAATAGAAAATTTTTTTGAAATTTTTGAATAGTTAACGATAATAAGGGATATGAAGCTTAGATTATTTGAATTCTATTTTATTAAAGACTATTTAAGGCCTTGGTTTGGTCTTATTTATTCTTTATTCTTTCTGTTTTTTTTAGGTGCAATTGGCTATCGAATAACAGAGGGATGGGAATGGAGTGATTGCTTATGGATGGTTTTGATCACAATAACCACTATTGGTTTTGGAGAAGTTCAACCTTTAAGTCCTGAAGGCAGGATCGTAACTGTTTTAGTAATCGTTGGCGGATTGATCTTTATTCAATTTACCTTTCAAAAAGCTGTTAGATTATTCGAATCCGGCTATTTTCAAAGAGTAAACGAATTACGTTTTAAAAGACTTCTTAGAAAAATGGAAAATCATGTAATTTTGTGCGGATATGGAAGGGTAGGACAGGAAATATCTAATCAAATAAAAACACAAAATATCCCAATTATTGTTGTTGAGAGTGATGAAGATAGAAAAAAGATTGCTGAAGAAAATGGTTTAGAAGTACTTTGTGCTGATGCAACTCTTGATGAGACGTTAAAACTTGCAGGATTAGAAAAATGTAAAAGTTTGGTTGTTACTTTGCCTAATGACGCTGCAAATTTATATGTAGTTTTAAGTGCTAAAGGGATAAGAAGTTCTATAAGAGTAATAGCAAGAGCTGGAACGGAAGAAGCCGCAAGTAAGTTGAGATTGGCTGGGGCAAGTATAGTTGTAAGTCCTTATATTGCAGCAGGAAGAGCGATGGCATCAATGGCTCTAAGACCAATTGCAATTGACTTTCTTGATCTGCTCGCCGGAAGTGAATGTGAAATTGAAGAATTTGAATTAAGTAATGATATTAGTCTTTTTGAAACTGCAGAGAAAAGATCACTTTCTGAACTAGGAATAGGTAAAAAAAGTGGTGCGAAAATATTAGCCATTAAGGAAAACGAAAAGTTGTTTACAAATCCTGGCGGTAATTTCATCCTTCAGCCAGGTCAGGTTTTAATAGCATTTGGTAGTAAAGAACAACTAAATATCTTGAACGGATTATTAGGAAATCTTGTTGTAGCAGTAGAGTTATTAAAATAGATAGATTTAGATTAAGAATTAATAGCTAAATTAATTTTGGGTCAAATAAATCAAATGAAAATATTTAAATTTCTATTCATAATTCCTGTAATAACTTTAATAATTATTTTTCAAACCTCTGTGCAAAATAGATATCTAATGGCTTCTGATATTAGAGATGGAGAAACAGTTTTTAGAAATGTTTGTGCAGGCTGCCATGTAAGAGGTGGATCAGTTGTTCTTAAAGGATCTAAATCATTAAAACTTTCCGACCTTGAAAAAAGAGGAATAGCAGATGTAAATTCAATAACAAAAATTGCTAATGATGGGATTGGGTTTATGAAGGGTTATAAAAATAAATTAAAGGATGGTGAGGATAAGGTTCTATCACAATGGATTATTCAAAATGCAGAAAAGGGTTGGGAGTAAATGAAAAGCGTGCTTCTGGCATCGTTTTTATTTCTATTAGCTTAATTTTCTTTTGCTGAGGAATTAACTAATTACAAAATTACATCTGATTCTCAAATAAATACTTTAGAAGGTGATTTGGAGGCTAAGGGAAATATAGTCATTAAAAGTAATAGTGGTAATTTTGAGGCTTATTCTGACAAGCTTTCTTTTGATAAGGATGATAAATCTCTAAAACTTATTGGTAATGTTTATGTTAAAAATTTAGAGTCTGAAGGAATTTCAATTGAAGAAAAATCTGGAGATGAATTGATAATATTTACTGATGCGGCAATTTTTGAATAGATGTCAAATTATCATGACTTTCATATACCTTTAAGTCCTCTTAAAGTCATTTACAGCATTTAGTAGTAGATTTAAAGAGGTATTCTTTTTTTAATGGAAGAGAAATTAACTCTTTTCAAGAATCGTAAAAGATTCGGTATCGAAAAAAATATAGATATTATCTTCAAGAATACTGCTCTAGTCTTGTCTAGTTTCGTAGCAATAATACTTTTAGGAATAATTTTAGTAGTCTTTTTTCAGTCATTCGAATCCTTTTCAAGGTATGGATTGAAGTTTCTCATAACCTCTGAATGGAATCCAGTAAAAGATGAATACGGAGCTTTTACTGCAATATATGGCACATTGGTAACTTCTTTTCTTTCGTTATTAATAACTATCCCTTTGGGTGTTGGAACTGCCATATTTATTACCGAGGACTTTGTGCCGAAAGCTTTTAGAGAAATAATAGGTTCTTTTGTTGAATTATTAGCCGCAATTCCATCAGTTGTATTGGGACTTTGGGCAATATTTGTAATGGAACCTTTTTTTAGAGCCTTTTTTGTCTTTTTACATAATTTCTTTGGTTGGGTACCTTTATTCAGTACAGAACCTACAGGTAGGAATTCATTGTTAGCAATATTTATTTTAGTAGTAATGCTTTTGCCCATAGTGACCTCCATTGCAAGGGATTCACTTAATCAGGTTCCTAAAAAGTTAAGAAACGCAGCTTATGGTATTGGAGCTAGTAGATGGAAAACAATATTTTCAGTAATTTTGCCAGCTGCATTATCAGGAATTATGGCAGGTGTTCTTCTTGCTTTAGGTAGGGCAATGGGTGAAACCATGGCTGTCACAATGATTATTGGTAATTCCAATGCATTTAGTTTGTCTCTTTTATCTCCTGGATATACCATTTCTTCAATGCTTGCAAACCAGTTTGGTGAGGCTGATGGAAGTCAGGTTTCATCACTGTTTTATGCGGCTTTTGTACTTATGATCCTCTCTTTGGTAGTGAATATCTTTGCGCAGTGGCTAGTTAAGAAATTTAGTCTCAAATATTAGATAATTATGAATTCACTGTATTACCAGAAAAGATTATCCAGAAATATAGGAGATAAATTCTTTACTTCTTTATCAGTAATTTGTGCATTGATTGCAATACTTCCATTGATTTTTCTGGTAACTTATATTCTTATCAAAGGTGGATCTCAAATCACACCAGAATTATTTACTTTAGAACCAAATCCTCCTGGAGATGATTTAGATGCAGGAGGTATTAATCCTGCATTGATCGGGACATTGATAATTACTACCATTGCTTCAATTATTGCAATACCAGTAGGTGTTGGCGGTGGCATATATCTAGCTGAATATTCTAAAGGTGGTTCTTTTTCAAGGTTTATTAGATTTGGAGTAAATGTTTTAGCGGGAGTCCCTTCAATTATTGCCGGTGTATTTATTTATGCCTTAATTGTTTCAACAAAGATCTTATTTGGAAGTATGTACAGTGGCTTAGCAGGAGGAATGGCACTTTCAATATTGATGTTGCCCACTGTGATTAAGACTACTGACGAAGGTTTAAAGCTGGTGCCTAATGAGTTGAGATATGCTTCTCTTGGAGTTGGAGCAAGTATGTATACAACTATATTGAAAGTTACTTTGCCTTCTGCCTTTAGGTCTATTGCTACTGGCGTTGTACTTGGAATCGCAAGAGCTGCAGGTGAAACAGCACCTTTGATATTTACGGCTTTATTCTCTTATTACTACATAACAGGCTTTGGAGACTTGTTTTATGAGATGGGTTCTTTGGCTGTATTGATATACAACTTTGCACTTGAACCTTATGATGCACAAAATAAATTAGCCTGGGCAGCTTCCTTTATTCTTGTTTTGTCGATACTATCAGTAAATATATTTTCAAGGATATTAGCTGCTTTTACTGAGAAAACTAAGAGAGTATAAATGATTAAAACTACTAAAAAAATACCAAAGAATATCATTTTATCTCTTGAGAATGTATCTATTAGCTATGGAACTTTTGAAGCAGTAAGAAATGTTTTTTGTAATTTCAAAAAAGGAGATATAACCTCCCTTATTGGACCTTCAGGTTGCGGTAAATCAACTGTTCTTAGGTCATTAAATAGAATGAACGACTTGATTCCTAATTGTTCATTAAAAGGTACTGTCCTTTTTGATGGAACTAATATTTACGATAAAAGAGTAGATCCAGTTGAAGTGAGAAGAAGAATTGGGATGGTTTTTCAACAACCTAATCCTTTTCCTAAATCTATCTATGAAAATATTGCATTTGGGGCAAGAATTAATGGCTTTACTGGAGATATGGACGAATTAGTGGAAAGTTCACTAAGAAAAGCTGCTTTATGGGATGAATGTAAGGATAAATTAAATGATAGTGGTTACTCTTTATCTGGCGGACAACAACAAAGACTATGTATAGCAAGAACCATAGCAATTGAACCTGAAATAATTCTCATGGATGAACCATGTTCAGCATTAGATCCAATCTCGACTTTAAAAATTGAGGAGACGATGCACGAACTTAAGAAGAATTACACAATAATAATTGTTACCCATAATATGCAGCAGGCTTTAAGAGTTAGCAATATGACGGCATTTTTTAATGCAATTGAATATGAAGATGGTGATGGAGGAAAAGTTGGTTATCTTGCAGAATTTAATTCGACAAAGAAAATTTTTAATTCTCCCAAAGAAAAAATTACTCAGGAATACATATCTGGTAAATTTGGTTGATGTTTAATTTTTACCTTTAAAAGAAATATTTTTACTTTCAAGAAAGCTTAGGGGTAGACAAACAGTATAAATACCTATATAGTTATTTCGAATTAGTAAGTTTATCTTTGAAAAACTACCCTTTTCTACCTTTCTTGATTTTTGCAGGTGCTCTCATAACAACTGCAACAATAGGGTTACCTGTATTTACTTCATAATTTAGAAGTATTTCTATTTCAGGTAATTTTATGGTTTCATTAATAATTAAAGAATTAATTGGAAGTCCTCATAAAACTTTAATTAAGGAAAATTTATTTGACTTTACAAAAAAAAGAGAGAATATGAATCTGTGTGGGAGTGACAAATCTGTATCAAAACCATTTTTAAGAGTGGTTAATTTCTAATTTATTTATCATGGATAAAACTAAAGAACAGTTAGAAAAATTAAGAGAAGTAGCAGAGGCCTCTCTTACAAAAACGGATGAACTTCAAAAAGTTCTTGCTCAAATCGAAGCTTTAATGTCTAGAGAAGAATCACAAACATTATCAAAGAAGAAATAAAGATTTAAAAAATAATTTTAGGTTTTGTACTTTTAATAACACCTTTGCAATTCCATTGTAGTTATTAATTGGGTAAGCAGAACCCGTTCCAAAGTTTTCTGTTAGGTCTCGAGGTCTTACCTTCTTTAAGTAAAAGACCTCTTTAATTTGTTTGTTTTTATTATATTTTTATAACCTGATTATTTAGTTGATTACTTTATAGATTTCTTTTAAGCAGACATTTACATCAAAAGATTCAGTATTTACGACCTCTAATCCTGTTTTTTCTGTAACTTCAACGGTGGCATTGCATTCGTCTTGTTTAAGAGCCATGTAACTTGGTTTTTTATCATCTATATCTAATTCAACACTTGATTCATTATCTTCCTTATATTGCTCCATTACCAGTGTAAGTGCCTCTATTTCAACGGAAAAATTATCATTTGCTTTTGCCCCAAATGGGATCACAAGAAATGGAAATAAAATCAAGGATATTAATTTTTTCATTTCTATAAAATGTGTTTATTTTTTTTATAACGTGGATTGCTTTCTAAAGAAAGGGGCATTAGCTGAATAAAGTTTTATGTTTTCTATTTTTACTTTTAAAAATAAATTAATAAATTTAAAGTAATTGATAAAAAAACTAAACGAGACTTTTAAGTATAAATTGGTATATCTAAATGAAAAATTTATTTCACTTCAATAGGATTATTCTTAGGATTTTATTTCCACAATTTCTTCTTCAGAAATAATTGCCCATTTTTTAAATGAATTTTTGCAGGGATAGCCTCCTGTTAAGTCTCCAAATGCAGGCAAGAATAAAGTATTTTTATTCTTATCCATTGCAAAGCACCTAAATGATAATTGATCTCCATTATTTTTTATATTGATTTTTGGATGATAATGACCACAAATATTTAAGTTTTTTTTGTTTTCTGAATTAACTGGCTCATGGCTAAAAGTAATATTTTTAGTTTTTCTAATATTAAAAATTTTTATATTTTTAATATCACAACCTACATCGTGATTTCCTAGGACTAGTTCAACGTTAGTTTTTAGTAGTTCAGGAAGATCCTCAACTGTTTTTTGAAGAGTTTTATCTATTGAATATTTGCTGTGGAATAAATCTCCCAATATAATTAACTTTTCAGGACTATATTTTTTTACTATTTTTTTTATTCTTGCAAAATTGTTTTTATCTGAATTATTAGTAAGAGGTATACCATTTTGCTGAAAATATTCAGCTTTCCCAAGATGAATATCGCATATTAATAACTCTTTTGTTTCCGGTAGAAATAACGCTCTTGAAGGAAGCATCTCTAACAATGTATCTTCCCAACAAAATTTAAAAGAACTTTTTTTCATTTAATCACTATATTTTTTTATAAGTTTTTCTACTCTTTTTTCTATTGGTTCATTGCTTAAAGTATTTTTAAGTCTTTCAACTAATAAAGGAAAAGCAAAAGGAGTTGGAGTTCTTATCTCGTTTAATAGCATTTTTAAATTTTTTAATCTTTCTAATGATTTAGATATTCTTTTATTTTCTAATTGATATTCTTTAACTTCTTGATGCGATTGTTTTATCAAAAGATGGCCTTCTTCATATTTAGTGAAGACATCGTAGAAAAGACTTGAACTTATTTGAAGTTGAGAAGAAGTTTTTGTTTTGGTTGGATTATTTTGATTTACTAGTCCACTTATCTGGGCAATATTTTTAAATCTACGTTTTGTTAATTCTGAAAAATTAATTGCATTTTCTAGATCTTTCTCTAATTTTTTGTTATCCAAAAAATAATCAGCTTCTTTTTTAATTATGGAAAAATCATAATCTTCTGAGGTAGTTAAGCTGAATCCAAAATCATTAGCAGCAATACTAAATGTAGTTTGTTTTAATTTTGCTAATCTTAAAGCCCATAGAAATGCAATTCCTTCATTTACAAATTTGCCGTCAAGTGTAAAAACAAAAAGATTTGATAAATCCTTGGTTTTGTATATTTCTATAAGAAATTCATCTTTCTTTGGAATATTTGAAAGAAACTGTTGTTTCTTCAATATTGGGCGTAATGAATTTAGTTCTGGGTTCAAGTAATAATAATTTTCTGATTCATTGCATATATCTATTTCTTTTCTCAAACTTTCACAAAGTAGATCAGAAATTGCCATTTGACCTCCAACCCATGCAGGAATGAGAGAGCTTTTTTTTGTTGATTTTTTAACGTATAAAATCATATCTCTGATTCTTATAAATTGAAGCATTTTACCAGCAAAGTAAAAGGTATCTCCAGGATTTAATTTTGAGGCAAAATTCTCTTCTAAATTTCCTAAGGATTTCCCTTTCATATATTTAACATTCACAAATTTATCGCTTGTTATTGTCCCAATATTGAACTTATGTATTCTTATTAAAGATTTGTCTTTAACAAAATATTTAAAGTTTTCATTATTATTTTTTGATTTTTCTTTAATTATCTTTTTATATTTTGGGTATGCTCTAAGACATTTTCCTCCATATTCCAAAAAGTCAAGACACCAATTCCAATCTTGATCTTTTAAGTTTCTATAACTCCAACAACTTTTAATTCTTTCTTTCTCAATTTTCGGATCAAAGCCATTTCCGCATGCCAAACTTATTAGATGTTGAAGAAGTACATCATAAGATAATTCAGGAAGTCTAATTTCCTCAGATATACCACTTTTTATTATTCTTCTCATTGCACTAATCTCAAATAACTCCAAAGAATTAGTAGGCATAAAAATTATTTTTGATTTCCCGCCTGGTCTATGAGCACTTCTTCCCGCTCTTTGGATAAGTCTAGCTAAATTCTTTGCACTACCAATTTGAACTATTTGATCTACAGGTTGGAAGTCAACTCCCAAATCTAAAGAGCTGGTGCAGACTACCCATTTTATTAATCCGTCTTTAACTCCTTCTTCAACTCTTTTTCTATCTTCTTTATCGAGGGAGCCGTGATGAAGTGCGATTTTGTCTTCCATCTCTGGCAGAAAAAATTTAAGACATTGATACCATCTTTCAGATTGGTTTCTTGTATTGGTGAATAATAAGGTGCTTTTATTTTTATCTAGGATTTTTAAAAGTGAAGAATGACTTCTGATTCCTAGATGGCCACTCCATGGAAAAGTCGTTTCCTCCTCTGGCAAAACGCTTATAAT
Organism: Prochlorococcus marinus XMU1405; assembly: GCF_017696275.1. Lineage (NCBI taxonomy): Bacteria > Bacillati > Cyanobacteriota > Cyanophyceae > Synechococcales > Prochlorococcaceae > Prochlorococcus > Prochlorococcus marinus. The sequence continues at coordinate 53,248 of NZ_JAAORF010000002.1, forward strand.
TTCTATCTCTTTTTGGATATTTGTACTTACAATTTTGGGTTTAATAGCGCTCATTCCAACTATTGCTCTTGCTGCTTCTTCAATATTTCCAATAGTTGCAGACATTGCCCAAATTTGTAAATTTTTTATATTACCTCTTAGCCAACTTAAAGATAACTCGCACTGGTTTCCTCTTTTACTACCCATCAATTCATGCCATTCATCAATAATTATTGATGACAACTCCTTGAACAGATTATTAGATTCTTTATTAGAAAGTAAAAGAGATAAAGACTCTGGAGTGGTAATAAGAATATTAGGTGGTTTAGCTAGTTGCTTTTTCTTTTCATATGGGGTTGTATCGCCGTTCCTAATTTCAACAGTGATTTCTTTATTAAAATGCAAAGCTGCTAATTGTATGGATTTTTTTAAATCTCTACTTAGTGCTTTTAAAGGAGTTATTAATAATATATTCACACTTTTATTATTTTTGGGATCTTCTATCTTTGATAGAGGTCCCATTAATGCAGCATAAGTTTTGCCGCATCCAGTAGGAACTTGTATTATTCCACTCTCTCCATTTAAAAATGCTTCCCAAGATTCGATCTGATAGGGTAGTGGCTCCCATCCATTTGTGGAGAAAAACTGTTTAATTTTAAAAATTAAATTATTTTGCTTATTATTTTTCGCAATATTTTTCATTATATTTTTTTCATTAGTTCATAAGCATTCTCTAGGCTATCTGCATCATTAATTTTTTTATCTTTTCTCCATTTAGTAATTCTTGGAAATCGTACTGCTATGCCTGACTTATGACGTTTAGAAATTTGTATTTTCTCAAAAGATATTTCGAATACCATTTCTGGTTTTAACGATCGAACAGGACCAAATTTTTCTATTGTATTTTTTCTTATCCATTTATCTAGCTCTTTAATCTCAATATTGGTTAAACCAGAATATGCACTTGCAAATTTAATTAATTCTTTGTCTTTCCATAATGCAAAACTGTAATCTGTATACAGACCAGCTCTTCTACCGCTGCCGCCCTTAGCGTAAATTAGAACAGCATCCAGTTGCATAGGATTAACTTTATATTTCCACCAAATACCTTTCTTTCTTCCAGAAGAGTATATAGAAGTTTTTTTCTTAATTATTAACCCTTCAGTATTATTTTCTCGAGATTTTTCTTTATAAGTTAAAGCATCAGGCCAATCTTTAGGAAAGATTAAATCACATATTTTGAAAATATCAGAGATATTATTCTCAGTTTTAATTTGCCATTTTGAAAAATATTTTTCTAGCTTAATTCTTCTATTTTGTAATTTAATTTCTCTTATATCTCTCCCATTAATTTCTAAAAGATCATAAGCAATAAAAATAATTGGATATTTTATTTGTATTGATCTAGTGGGAGATTTTCTATTTATTCTTTTTTGAAGTAAAGCAAAATCAAAGGCAATTTGTTCTTTAAAATTCCAAACTAATAATTCCCCATCAAGAACAAAATCATCTTTTATATATGAAATTTTCTCTACTAATTCTGGGAAAGATTCATTTACTAATTCTTGCCCTCTTGTCCATAACGAAACATTGCCTGATCTTTTAATTAATTGCATCCTTATACCGTCGTATTTCCATTCAAATTGAAAATCATTTATTGAATTTTTGAAGATTTTATCTTCAATAGTATTTGCTAGAAGAAATGGAAATGGTTTTGAATTTAACTCTTGAAGATTGATATTCTTTTTAATTAAAAATTCATATGAATCAACTGAAGGTTTAAAATCACCCATCAATCTATGAGAAATAATCTCTTCCTCAATATTAATTAGTTTTGATATTGATTTTGTGATTAATCCGATAGAGACTCCTACTCTAAAAGTTCCTGTAAGAATTTTATTAAATATTAGATGATTATCTTCTGGTAATGTTTCCCAAAGATTTTTAATTTCTAAATTTTTCTCCTCCTCATTAAGTTTTGATAATGCAGGTATTGTTTCGCTTAATAATTCATTGAGGCTTATATTTGATAATTTCTTTTTTCTAGAATTAGTTTTATTTTTAAGTAATAACGTTATTACCTCAGCAGAATCACCAACTTTTAAATAACATGTATCAATTAACCATTGAGGATATTCATATATTTGAGAAAAAAGATTTTTTAAATACCTTCCACTAATGAATCTCTTATTACTTTTTCCAGTTAGTAAATATATTGCCCATGAATTATCTATTGGATCATTAGATAAAAAATAATTCTTTAAAACTTCAATTTTATTATTTGTACTATTAATTGAATCTAGATCGCCAAATAATTCTGAAAACTTTTTTAAGCTCATATTTATTTACCGAATAAAAGGACATTTATTGATTCCTTTTCAACTAAATATTTACTTAAGGCTTCACTATCTCCATGATGAAAAAATACATTTTTTGCTTCAGACTTTTTTACTACTTCCAGAATTCCATCCCAATCGGCATGATCAGAGATTGCGAATCCTTTATCATATCCTGATCTTTTTCTTAGAGCTCTTATTGACATCCATCCACTCGCGAAAGCTGTTTGAATGTTTTTGAAATTTTTTAGATAGGAGCCCTTACTTAAAGATGGCGGTAATAATATTAGACTTCCTTTAAGTTCATCTATCTTTTTTTTATTTTCAATTTTTATAGTATCTTTAATATCAATTCCAAGTTCCCTATAACTATTGTTCATTTTGTGAATACTGCCATGGGAATAAATATTACCTTTAAAATTTGTTTGACTAATTTCGTTTAACAATCTCTGAGCTTTTCCAAGTGAATAGCAGAAAAGTAAAGAAGTTTTTTCTGGTGAATTAGTTATCCATTTTGAAATATCATTTGCTATTTTACTACTCTCATCCCACTTAAATATTGGCAAACCAAAAGTACATTCGCTTATTAAATAATCAGTTTTTACTATTTCATATTGTTTGCAAGTCTGATCTTTTTGAAGCTTAAAGTCACCTGAAATTAGCCATTTTTCTTCAGCAAAAATAAACCTTATTTGACTAGATCCAAGGATGTGACCTGATGGATGAAAAGAAATATTAATGCCATTTATCTTAAATTCTTCTTCATATTCAAAAGTCTTAATTTTGATATTATCTCCAACTCTTTCTTTAAGGAGTATCGCAGTTTCCTTAGTAGAAATGTATTCTTCACAGCCAAATGTAAAGTGATCAAAATGAGCATGAGTTATTAATGCCTTTTTTACTGGCTTGCTTGGATCAATCCAAATATCAGCAAGTTCACAATAAAGATTTCCATCTTTATATCTAATTAAATATTCTTGTTTGGTTCTCAAAACTACATCTCTTACAATGAAGTTAATTTAGCTAATTATGCCCAAGCTTGTTTTGATAAAGCTATGGCTGAAATTGTTAGTAAAGCAATAACTACAAATTTGTTGCTCCAATTAATCATGAATGAACTAATTTTGTTGAAAGTAACTCTTTTAGATGGCACAATCTTTTTTTTATTCATAATGTGATGATTTTTATTATTTTCTAAGTAATTTAAATTTTTAATCTCATTTATTAATTTAGATTCGCAAGTTGAGAGTTGTTCTACTTGATTTAATAAATCAATATCTTCTGGTTTTAATAAAGAATTTAATTCTTTAATTTGCCTTTCGTTTTTCACAAGAAATTCATTAACTATCTCATCTGTCCCTAACCCCTTCTTTATATTTAAAAGAATATCATCTCTTTCCCAAGATTTTTCAAGGGAATTTAAAATTTTGCTTAAGCTCATTTTAAGTATTTTTACTTATGATAAATTATTATTTTTTTCTTCTGTGGCTTATTCCTTTAAGTAAACAAAAAAAATTATTTTTATTTAAGATTTACGAATAAGTCTGTTAGCAAAATATTTTATTTTTACCTTTTCTGCAATTTTTTTAGAACTACTTTTAGTTTTAACTTTATTTAAATTGATCACTTCATCTGACACATTTTTGCCCGTTTTGAAATAACTTTTAATTTTTTCTAATTCTTCTTTATTTAATCTTTTAGTTGCACCTTTTGCATTGATTCCAAGTTTCTTACAGGCTAATAATATTCTATTGCTTTCAACATTTAGATCTTTGGCAATACTGAAAATAGGAGTGTTTATAGACATTACTTCCCTAGCTATTGTATGTACTATCCATAATATATTTATAAATTAGAAATTAAAAATATTTTAACTATTATTAATTTCATGATTTTTTGTTTAATTAGGCTACTTCATCTTCGAAATTAGTTAAAGCATTAAACTTTGTTTGCATGGTTGGGTTATTTCTTGTTAATTTCTTTACTGTTAAATCTTGAGATTTGCTGTCAGCGGATAAAAGATGTTTTTTCGAGAGAATTAAAGCCTCTTTAGTTTTTTGTAAATGGGTTATTGATTTATCAATTTCTGAAATTGCATCATTAAATCTATCTTGGGCAAGTGAAACATTTTTGCCAACAGCATTTTTAAATTGCTCAAGAGTAGTTTCAAAATTAGTAATATCGTAATTCTCACGTTTCATTAAATCAATTTGTGCTTTGTATTTTAAGCTTTCCATGGATGCATTTCTTAGCAGAGAAATAATTGGCAAGAAAAATTGAGGTCTTATTACATACATCTTTTGAAATCTATGAGACACATCTACTATCCCTGAATTATATAGTTCACTATCTGGTTCTAGAAGCGATACGAGAACTGCATACTCACAAGATTTTTGCCTTCTATCTTTATCTAATTCTTTAAAAAATTCTTCGTTTTTTCTTTTATTAGTTGAATTATAACTTTCGTTCTTCATCTCAAACATTATGGATACGACTTCGGTTTTATTTTCATCAAATTCTCTAAATATATAGTCACCTTTACTTCCAGAAGTGGCATCATTATCCTTTTCGAAATATGAGTTTTTAAATGCAGAGGCACGATTAAGATTAAATTGGGTTTCGCAATGGATTTCTAAGGTTTCTCCAACCATCTTTGTTGATAATCTAGATTTCATTTCTCTAAGCTCCTGTATAGTTAGGTCCCTTTCACTAATTTTGCTTTTAAACTTTTCTTCAATTAATTTTTCATTGATTGAATGTTCAAGTCTCATCTTTTCAATGGAATTTGATAGTAATGAGTTCTCTTTCTCTAAATTAGTAATAGCTTCATTGACTTTGTTTTTTAAAGATAGTTCTGAAATTATAGATTGTTTTTTAATTTCATCCTTTAACTTGTTTAATTCATTATTCAGAGAATTGATTTTATTCGATGCTTGATTTTTTAAATCATTCAGAGCATTTGTTTTCTTTTCTTCAGCTATGTTTAATTGAGATTCAAGAGTTTGGATCTGAGAATCTTTAATTTGATTTTGCTCTATTAACTTTATTTTTAATTCGCTCTTTAAAATTTCCAAAGCTTTTTTATTATCTTCTTGAGCCAAAAGAAGTCTTTCTTTTATTTGTTTGTTAAATTCCTCATCTTTTATCTGATGAAGTATTTCTTCAAAGCTGCTGGGATCGATTCGGAAAGTTTTGCCGCATGAGGGACATTTAATATCTTTCATTTTTAATTAAAAAATTAATATTAGAAAGGATTTAATATTCTAATTATGTAAAAAGAATATTATTCTTGACTAAGAATAAACAATGATCCAATGTTATGCATAAAAAATAAAATAATTAATAAATGGAAGTTATATTAATCCAGATTCCTTAAGAATATTAATTTTATTTGCTAACTCAATATCTGCAGAAGATATTGAACGATCAAGTTTTTTTTGTGAAGAAACTGTGTAGCCACTATCATCGACAAATTCATCTTCAGCATCTTTTAAATGAATATTGTCATTTTGAACCTCTTTATATGTATCTGATTTATATGAATTTGATTTAATAATATTGCTATATCCAAAATTTGCAATTCCTCTGGCACCTAGGGCTTCTTCAACTAATATTCCAACAACTTTTGATCTACTTATAGACTCGCTTTTGGATATTTCATCAATAATTTCAAGTACTCTTTTTCTAGGAAGATATCCTATCCTTTTTACTTTATTTTCCATGAAATTTTTCCTATGTCGTTATTGTAACACTTTTGTCAAATCTGATCATTTTTAGCGAACGCTATATTTGTTAAGTTACACAATGAAAGAAAGTATAATTTTAGATAATCTTCTAAGAAAGTTGTTTCTTAATTAAGTCATTAGGAACGACTTATACACTTCCAGTAATTATTCTTCGAAATTTAGGTTAAAATTTAAATATTTTTAATTTAAATAACAAAACTTATGAAAGGTAAACTCTATGACAATGCTGATAGCTTTGCTATGTCATTTGACGAGGAATGGGAAAATATAGATTGTGAGGATTTACGATTGAAGATAGATAAAGTATTTGAACTTTTATCAGATCACCCTTTTTTAGTCTCTAATCCAGAAAATGCAAGAAAGATGGCGGAATTTAGGATATTTTCATTAAAGAAATTTTAATAATTTTTTTCTTTTAACTTTAATTTAATAATTTAAGTTTTTATAATTTACTCTCAAGATTTACATATTTGGGGAATTGAAAAATCCCTTAGTATAAAGAAAAATTACTATACCTAATATTGGACCTATCCCAAATATAAAAAGTACTAATTTTGCAGAATTTTTTGTTTGACCCAACTCCTGATTTTTTTTAACTGAATTGGTTTGAATTTTTTTTGATTTTTTTTTACTTTTCATGTCTGACATACTACTACATCGTAACTTTAAAAAAAAAGTTAATACGATGTTGAATCCTTATGAATTTTCTAATTTAGTCAAATTTATCCAGGAATGATGAAAAACATAATAATGTATAATATTACCAATAAAAAGCAAATATGAGCGCGACTAAGAGAGAGGAGGTAAGTTCTCACCTAAGATACATTAGGCTAGAGCTTAGAGAGATGCATCAAATGCTTATAAAAGATGATTTGTTGCCAGATTTAAATGAAGCAAAGGAAGTACATGCACAATTAGATGCTCTACTGGATTTATTATCAGACAAAAAAGTAAAAAAGATAAAAAATCAATTTTAAAAATTAATTATTAAGAATAAATTAAAGATAATTAGAGGCTGATTCTATTTTTTTGCGATTGTCATGCATCAGCTCTAATTCGTTATAAATTTCTTTAATCTGAATTTGTATTAGATCAGTTGATTTTATATTGCCTAAAGCATCCATTGCTGAAAGAAGACTTTCCTTAGCTTCTATCAAATGTCTACATTCTTTACTGCCTGCTTCGTATGACATGATGTTTTATAAAAAAATTATTATCACAAATATAGAAAAAATTCTTCCGTATTGCTTGATACTCTTATTAAATGAAAGCTGATTATTGTTGCTAAGGATACATAATAAATAATTATTTTGATTAATATCAAAGAAAAACTAATGCAAGAAAATTTAAAAGATTTTGAATACTGTATTAAGTTAGCTATAGATAACGCAAAAAAAAGAATAAATCTTTTAGATGATCCTAATAAGAATTCTGTTTTAGAAGAATATAAAGAATGGATAAATGACGGTTTAAATAAGGATACAGTTTTACTCCTTAGAGAAGATCCTATTATCTAAATTTGAAGTAACCCTTTTTTTAATTATTTGCATTTGAAGTAACTTTAAATAAGAAATAAAGGCTTAAAACAAAACTTACTATAAGAAAAATAGTTAAAGAAGAAAAATTATTCATACTTTTATCTATTTAGTTATTTGAACTATAACAGTTTTCTTTGTATTTTTCTTAGCATTCAGTTTTCTTCAAAAAGTAAAAAAATAAATTTTTTTAAAAATTTTTTTTCTAAAAAGATTTCTTTAGCTTTATATTTTTTTAATTTTTTAAAAATTAAATTAATCAAATATTCAGATTTTGAGTTCATAATGATTAGTTATTTTTCTAATAAATAAATTTTCTCTTCACCAATTTTATCGGGCTTTGTAATTTTACATCCTTTATCTTTTTCCATATCACAATCTTTTGTCGCTGGAACAGATTTCCAAGTACAAACCTTTTCTTGAGAATCTTCATTTAAGATTTTCCATCCTTCATCTAAATATTCTGAGATAAGATCCTCTCCGCAGGAGAACTTTATCTCTATTCTTTCCTTTTCTGAATTGGAAATCTCATTTATATTTTCGTCGGTATTAATTATTGGATATTCTTTATCTCTTGATGACCTACAGGAACTAATCAAAATTGCAATTAAAAGTATTTGTGAAAAATGTTTTATTATTTTCATTTTAATATTTTGATTAGTGCGAGTTATTCAAAGTTTAGTTGGATTCTATTAATTTTAATAGTTGATCCATTTTTTTCATTAATTTTTTTATATCATTTGGCTGAGGTAATATTAATTCTTCCGTAACTTCTAAATGCATTTTCTTTAAGTTTTGCCTTAAATCTTTTAAGTGCATTTTTACATTTTCTTTCTTCGTTTTTATTTCAGTCATAGGATTGAAATTAAATTTAAATTGAAATGACTCTAATAATATTTTAAAGCCTGATTATAATTTATATTAAAATTTTTAATTATTTAGATTTTTAATTTCATATATTTCTGTACCACCATTACAAAAATTGGTTGATAACATTTTTAATTCACTCCTATTGATTCCCGTTAAATTTTTATTTTTAATAATATAATTTTTTGCAATTTCTTCACAATCTAATTTATTTTTTGCATTTTTAAAAACTGGATAGAAATATCCGAATGCAATAATTGCAAACAAAAAAGTAATTAATGATTTTTTATTATTTTTAATTAATTCTTTAGTTTTCTTATTAGTTTTTAATATTTTTATTAGTAAATTATCTGGCAATCCTATCTGAACAAATAATAGCTCTACCCACCATGGAAGATCTTTCTTTTTATTTTTCTTTGAGATTTCGGAATTATTCATTTTTTTTGAGTTCATAATTATGGTTTCTAGCCTCTTTAGGTTTATTTGTCTTATTTTTATTCATATCATCGAATATCATTTTGAATATAGGAGTTTTATTTTGATTTGGAAACTATATTTTTATTTTATAAGTTTTAATTTAATTTATCTACGAATTTGATTATTGTAAATTTGTATTTGAAATAAAATTCTTAGATGGCAAAAAAAAGAAGAAAGTTAAATAAAGAGTTCGAGAGGAAAATATATACATCAAAAAGAAATGTTGAATTAGTCTTAGCCAAGATCTATGATATTGATGATGAGGACATACAAAAAGAATATATGAGTGCATTTAATAAAATTGTGTATTTGTATGATCTATTAAAAGAAGATTATGAACAAAAAGGATTTAATGAAGATTCAGAATCACTACTTTTAAACTATAAAAATGCTTTTAATCTTTTTGAATCAGAATTTGAAATTTAAATCCTAATTACCTTTTATAAGGAATTACAGGTATTTCAATTAAATTGCCTTTTTTGAGATTATATTTTTTATCTTCAAGATTTTTTATACATTTTTCCTTGCTTCTTTCTTTTTTGCAAATTTCTTTTATTTTGTAAGCACTAAGAGAGAATGATTTTTCATAAAATGAAAAAAATATGAATAAAAATAAAGCTAAATTTAATGCTAATTTCATTTATTTCCTTCAGAGTAAATTTTAATTGGTTTTTTTTAATTATTATTTATTATAAATATCTATGATCCGTTTTAATTCATCTTTATTTAAGTCTGTTGAAATAAAAACTTCTTGGGCCGTTTTCCCCTTTCTTGCTATTGCTTTATATCCATTTATAGTTTTCACTGACAATCTAATTATCAATTTTGAGGATTTACCTTTTACTCTGGATAGCACAGCTGGAGTTATTGTCTTGATATTTATGTCAAGGGCTAATTTTTGGAGTACTGGAATTAGACCTTCTATATGTGTACTATGATTTAAAACTAACCTACCCAATTTTTTTTATTTTTCTTTAATTATATTTGCAAAATTATTTTTATGAGAAATTAACTTTAGCTTATAAATGAAAATAATTTCTGAAATTCTGTTATATTTAAGAAAGAGATTTAAATTTAATGATTTTTCAGATAGGGTGGGCTTCATTGGCTGCAATTTTTACTTTTTCAATTGCAATGGTTGTTTGGGGAAGAAATGGTGATGGCTCCATTGATATATGATTTCATTTTTAACTTATGAAGTCTATTTAAGTAAATTTCTTATACTAACATCGCTCGTTTTACTCATATTAATAACATTCGCTGTAATATATATATCCTATGTCTCTTGGAAAGATAAAAAAAGATTAAAAAAATAGGTATTACCTTATTGTTGTTTATTCTTATTTTTAGTCCTGAGCTCTTCAATTAATTCTTTTGCTTGTTTCATTTTAGATATACTGCTTTTATAAATTCCAATATCTTTTTCTGCTTTATTAGTAGATAAATTTAATTTTTCAAAAATATCAGAAATAATCTTATTTTTCTCTGATTCATCTTTTTCTTTAAGATCTTGGGCGTTTGATATTAATATATATACAGCTAAGTTCAAAATCCTTGAGGGATAAAGTTTAGAATTGCTTTTTTCTATTAATAATTTCAAAATATCTTTAGATGATTTATTCTTGAATTCCTTTTGAGATTTTTGAGATATTTCATTAATTTCCTTCGCTTCAAAATTTGAAGAACTGCATAAAGATTCAAAAAGTAGATCTAACTGTTTTTCAGGTTGATATCCTTTTGTTAATTCTTTAAATGTTTCTGTTAGACCGATACAAAATAGATAATTTTGCGTGAATTCATTTTGATGGTTTAGAAGATTAAGTTCAACAAGCATTTCATCAACTATTCTTTTATATAAACCTGGAATGACGTAAGGGAATTTTTCATGAAATAACTTTTTGCTATCTGAAACAGTCAATTTTTCTTTCAATTTTTTATATGTAAACCTTAATAAGGTTAGCGTATGTTGACTCAATATCGTTAATATCTAATAAACAGATAAATATTATTATGATCCCTTTAGTATTAGAAGAATCCGGTGGTAGTGAAAGAGTCTTTGATATCTATTCGAGACTATTAAGAGAGAGAATAATTTTTTTGGGAGAACAAGTTACTAGTGAAACTGCAAATAGAATTGTTGCTCAATTATTATTCCTTGAGGCAGAGGATCCAGATAAGGACATTTATATGTACATAAATTCACCAGGCGGATCAGTATATGATGGATTGGGTATCTTTGACACAATGCAACATGTTAAGCCTGACATTCATACAGTTTGTGTAGGCTTGGCAGCTAGTATGGGCGCATTTTTACTTGCGGCTGGCACTAAAGGTAAAAGAAGCAGTCTTAGACATTCAAGAATAATGATTCATCAACCACTAGGAGGTGCTAGAGGACAAGCCAGTGATATAAGAATTCAAGCAGATGAAATTCTTTTCTTAAAAGAGCGACTCAATACTGAATTGTCAGAAAGAACTGGAAAGGATTATGACACTATAAAAGAAGATACTGATAGAGATTTTTATATGTCCCCTAACGAAGCAGTTGAGTACGGTTTAATTGATCTGGTATTAGATAAGAAACCAATTAAGGTCTAGCTTAATAATTGAGGTGTTCTCTGTTTTTCAGGAATTTTGGTGAATTTTGAAAGAATACTTACAAATTCATCACCATCTAATGTTTCTTTTTCTATTAATTGGTCAACTATCTTATCCATAGCTTCTCTATTTTTGCTTACTATATCGTAGGTTTCTTTATAACATTCCTTTACCATTACTCTTACACTTTCATCTATTTGTTTAGAGATTGAATCAGAAACTTCACTTCTAGTCATTAAATCTCTACCAACAAATACTTCTTGATTACCACTTTCTAAAGCTATTGGACCTAAATTACTCATTCCAAATCTGGTAACCATTTGGCGAGCCATCGAAGCAACTTGTTGGAAATCTCCTCCTGCTCCTGTTGTAATCTCACCTTTTCCAAAAACTACGTCTTCAGCAGCTCTGCCTCCTAAAGCACCCATTATTCTTGCTTTTAGTTGAGCCCTGCTAACAAGGGTTTGTTCATCGTCTGGGGTAAACCAAGTTAATCCTTTAGCCTGACCTCTTGGAATTACGGTCACTTTTTGAACAGGATCATGTGCCTTCACAAGTGAACCTATGAGAGCATGACCAACTTCGTGATAAGCAATTAATCTCTTACTTCTACCATCTGTTAATGGAGAACCTTCCATTCCTGCGACAATCCTGTCTACAGAGTCATCAATTTCTGAAATACTTATAGAGTCTTTTCTCCTCCTAGCCGTTAATATAGCCGCCTCATTTAATAAATTTGCTAAATCTGCTCCAGTAAATCCTGGTGTTCTTCTCGCAATGCTTTCAAGTGTTAGATCGTCTTGAAGTTTTTTATTCCTAGCATGAACTTCTAATATTGATAGTCTGCCTTTGATATCAGGTGCGTCTACAGTTACCTGTCTATCAAATCTGCCAGGCCTCATTAATGCTGAGTCTAGAACATCTGGCCTATTTGTGGCTGCAATTATAATAATGCCACTATTACCTTCGAAGCCATCCATTTCAGTAAGTAATTGGTTGAGAGTTTGTTCTCTCTCATCATTACCTCCACCAATACCTGCACCTCTTTGCCTTCCGACAGCATCAATTTCATCAATAAAAATTAAACAAGGGCTGTTCTCTTTAGCTCTTTTGAAAAGGTCTCTAACTCTACTAGCACCAACACCAACAAACATCTCAACAAATTCAGAACCTGATAGTGAGAAAAATGGTACACCTGCTTCACCTGCAATTGCTTTTGCTAAAAGTGTTTTACCAGTACCAGGAGGTCCTACTAAAAGAACGCCTTTTGGAATCCTTGCTCCTACAGAAGTAAATTTTTCTGGTTTTTTTAGAAAAGTGACAACTTCTTGCAAATCCTGTTTTGCTTCATTGACTCCTGCAACATCATTGAAAACAACTCCTGTTTCAGCTTCCATTGCAAATCTTGCCTTTGTTTTACCAAATTGCATTGCTTGTCCAGGACCTCCAGGCATACCATTTGACCTCCTTGCTAACAAAATTAAACCTCCAATTAAGATAGCTGGGAAGAGTAAGTTACCCAATATTCCTAGTGCTGGAGGGGCTGTCTTGACTGGATGAACGTCAAAACTAATTCCCTCATTTTTTAAAATACTTATAAGTTCTGGTGTTAAGCCGGGGAGATCTACACGCAACCTTTGAACTTTATTATCTAAATCCGAATCTATTGTCTCTATAACTGCATTTCTGCCACCCTCAAAAATATCAACAGATGTAACCCTTCCTGAATTAATGTAATCTAAAAATCTGCCGTAACTAACTCTAGCTACCGCTGAATTTCTTGGTGCAACAGTAGTTCCATTAGATTTAAGTGAATCAACATTGCTTGAAGATAAAAATTGGTAGGAAAGCGCTATTACTAAAAGTATAGGTAAAGCCCATAAAATTAATGTTTTAAATTTCTGATTCATTAATTTGTAGAAAGTTAATTCATAAGATTCTAGAATGAATCAGTGCATTTCGTTGATATTTTCTCTAACTTTATGCTTATACTACTTTTGAATGTATCCATTTTATAAATGAAATTTGAAATCAACGATAAGGTTAAGTTGATTGCACCAGTCTCTTACTTGAAGACTTCAGATAATATGCCGATGTTAAGACCACCTGATCTAGTTGCAATTGATGAAATTGGGGAAATCCTATCAATTAAATCCCCAGATACTGTTGAAGTACGGTTTAGAAGAGGTTCGTTTTTAATCGATATTGATAAGATTGAGAAAAACTAACTTAAAAGTTTTTCTTCCATATATTAGAAATTTCTAAACATATTTTTTCATTTCCAGAAATACTCAGAAAAGGTTTTGAAAAATACTTATTAGTCAATTTAAGAATATCTAACGTTGATATTTCCTCCATTTTTGAATTTAAATCTATCTCAGAAATTGGTGAAATACCATAACTGAATAATTGTACTTTTCTCTGTAGAATTTCATCTAATGATTGATTGCCTAATAGAAAAGACCCTTTTAGTTTTTCTTTAGCTAAAAATATTTCAGCATCAGTCAACGGATTTAAAAGTAAATTTTTCCATAGTGATGATAAAAGTTCAAAAGCGAAAAGGGCTTGCTTATTAGATACTGATAAATAAATTAAAAATGGGGCGTTTCCACTCCTGATAGGATAATAAACACCTAAATCGTAAGTGATACCATGTTTTTCCCTAAAAAGTTTAAATAAAGCAGCGCTCATTCCATAAGATAAATATGACTCCAAAAGCTTAAGTGGCAAATATTCACTACTTCTTCGCGAGCAAGTTTGGTCCCCCATCATTATTATTGTTTGATTTGAATCATTATTAATGCAATCAAATCTTTTCATTGAACTTAAATTATGATTTATACGTCCTGATTTTTCTTTTAGGATTTTTTTTTCTAATGTTCCAAAATTTTCTCCATTGATTTCAGAATTATTTGAAATTAAATACTTTTCTCTATTTTTAAAATTTTGAAACTCAAGCAAAACATCTTCATAGTTAATCTTTGAGACATCATTGGCATTCCCAATTGTGTTGGAAGCATAAGGATGATTTGAGTAAACAATTTTTTTCCATTTTTCAAAACATATATTGAATGGATTCTCTTTGTCTTTTTTAATGTAATCAATAGAAAATTTTTTTACTTTTTTAAATTCTGTTTCCGAGAGGATTGGCTTATTAGTTATTAGGTCCAATAGAGGTAATAATTTACTGAAATGTTCATTTAGGGATTTAATGCTTATTGAAATACCATCTTCAAATACTTCTTGATTCAATTCTGCTCCATAGGACTCAATATACTCAGAGAGCAAGAAATTATTAAAACCTTCACAACCTCTAGTAAGTAATGAACAAAGGATCTTGTTTATACCTTTTTTGCTCTTACTATCCATATCACTCCCCCCTTTAATCCAAATCGAAGCAATTGAAAAGTTTCTTTTTTTGTTATCTAAAAAATATCTTTTTAACATTTACCCGGGGATGCAATTAAGGTGAATTTATCTTCATTTATATATTCAATGATCTCTTGGAAGTTATCCAAGTTACTCCAGTATTTTAGATGCCTTTCTATATTATGGATTGAAGATTTTCTATCCCAAAGCAGTTCATTACCAAAGAATGAAGAAAGCTGTGTTGATGTCTCTAAATTAAAAATATAATTACTTTTCACAATATTTATAGCTTTATTTATTTCATCCAAAGTTAAACCCTTGAAATTTGAAATTTCATCTATTATTTTATTAATTTGCTTTTCTACTAAAAGTATATCTCTGGATTCACAACTTGCTTCCACTATAAATAATCCACCTAATTCACCTGCGTTTACATCAACATATACTGATTCAACAAGTTTACTATCTTCTTTTAAAATTTTTACTAACCTGCTATTTCTTCCTACAGAGAGTATTGATGCCAATATCTCTAGTCCAATAATATTTTTTTGATCATTGATGTTTGGGATAAACCAAGCCATAAAAATTCTTGAGAACTCTAAATTATCAAATTTAATTAACTCTCGCCCATTCCTAATTTTCAAAGAAGGTTTATTTTTTTTTAGATTTATTAAGTTTGAATCTTTGTAATTTAGATTTTTATTTATCTCAGATAAATTACTTTTTTCAAAAATTTTATAAATTTCTTCAGAGAGATTCCCAGCAATTGCAATACAAATTTTATCAGTAGTGTAATGTTTTCGATGAAATTTCTTAAGGTCATTTATCTCTAAGTTTTTAATACTATTTTCAGTTCCAAGAATTGAATTAGCATAAATCGGACTTAGCCAAACCCTTTTCAAAAAATAATTAAATAATCGTTCTTCTGGCTGATCATTTTGTTGTTTTATTTCATCAATAACCACCCCTTTTTCTTTTATAAATTCATCTGGATTAAAATTTGGAGAAACGATAATATTTGTCAAAAGAGCAAGTGATTCTCTAAAGTTAGTTGGTGGAACAAGGACGTGGTAATGTACATCATCGTAACCTGTTGAAGCGTTGCTTAAGCCGCCAAGTGATTCAATTTTATAGTCAAATTCACCTGGCATTATTTTGTTAGATCCTTTAAAAATCATATGCTCTAGAAAATGAGCAGTGCCATTTTTATCAACCTCCTCAAATGAAGAACCTGCTTTGCACCAAATATCAATGCTTATAAGTGGTAATTCTTTATTATCCACAAACACACATTTAATTTTGCTTGAATGGGTATAGTAGTTAACGTCTCCTACATTCATTTAAAGCCTCTCTTTAAACTCTATTTTGGTACTTTTTAACCTTGTTGTCTGAATCTTTTACTAAAACAAAATTAAAAGATCCTCTTATTTTGGATTTGCTGCAAAATATCAGAGATCGTAGATCCATGCTTGAGAATCTTGAGATTATAAAAGTCAATCCAAATTTTACTAATATATTTTCTAACGAAGTAGGTAGAGAACTTTATATAGAAAATGAATTTCACAGGGCAAAAGGATTTAGAAAGTTACATATTGAGGTGGCAGAATTTTCAATGAAGCTTAAAATTTTGCACTGCGTTTTTTTCCCTGACCCAATGTTTGATATTCCAATTTTTGGGATGGATTTAGTAAAAATAAATGATATCGTTTCTGCTGCCATTGTTGATTTATCACCAGCATCTCATAATCAGGATTTTAAATACGAAAAATCTCTTTCTGAAGTTGATAAAAGTTCTTTCTCTTCATTGAGAGAAATTCCTAAATGGGGGGAAATCTTTTCTAAAAATGTATTGTTTGCTTCTTTAAAAAGTAATTCTGAAAAAAATGATTTTTGCAGAGTTGTTGATCAATACCTCAATGTTTTGATCAAACTAAGTTACGAAGCTAAACCTGAATTTAAGGAGGAAATTATCCAAGAGAGAATTGATTATCAAAAAAATTATTGTGTGCAACAAATGAAAAATGAAAAGACTAGCATGGTTCTTTTAAAATATTTTGATGAAAAATGGGTCAATAAATACATAAAAACAGTGCTTTTCGATTTTTAATGAAAATAAAAACACTTAAAAATTTATTTATTTATTTTTTATTATTCACACCATTATCTTTAGGGATAATTTCCTGTTCTAGCAATAATAAATCTAATGCAAAATTTAAAGATGAAATAACAACAGATATTATTTCCCCTATTACAGCTGTTGCCGCACTAGGTCAACTTTCTCCTTCAGGAGAGATTAGGCAATTAGCAGCTCCAATAAGTCAGTTTGGCTCGTCTCCTAGAGTTGTCGAAATTTTAGTCAATGAAGGAGATTTTGTAAAAAAAGGTGATATCCTCGCAATTTTTGAAAATGAAGAAAAGTTAATTTCTGATCTTGAAAGAAATGAAAATCTAATTAATACTATTAATGATGAAATTGCCCTCAAGAAAGATCAAATTCAAAGGTATGAATTAGCTTTTAGCAAAGATGCATATTCTTTTGTAAAGTTTTCGCAGAGAAAAGATGAATTATTAAAATTGCAGAAACAAAAAATAAACCTTATCGGAGATCAAAAAAATATCAAGATTGATCTATTTAATTCAAAACTAAGGAGTCCAATCGATGGTTTTATCCTTGAAATAAATACAAATGTTGGAGAGAGGCCAAAGAATGAAGGGATATTGGATATTGGTTCTAGTCAAAAAATGGAAGCTTTGATAGAGGTTTATGAATCTGATATCGATAGAGTTTTTATCTCGCAGAATGTTGAATTGAGCAGTGAGAATGGCGGTTTCCAAAAAAATCTTAAAGGAAAGGTAATTAGGATTAGCCCTCAGGTTAAACAAAGAAAAGTTTTGTCTACTGATCCAACTGGGGATGCTGATTCGCGAATTATTGAAGTGCTAGTAAAACTTGATCAAGATTCTATAGATATCGTGCAAAACTATGCAGGAATGAAAGTGATTGCAAAATTTATTCCCTAATGAGTTTTTCTTTTTTTAAATTCAGAAAAATACCATTAGCTTGGTTATTATTAACCAGGCAACCATTGAGACTTGCAGTTGCGATAGCTGGAATAAGTTTTGCAGGGATTTTGATGTTCATGCAATTGGGTTTCAGAGATGGTTTATTTGACACTAGCGTAACTATTCATAAACTTTTAGATGCTGATCTCGTTTTGATAAGTCCTAGATCAAAAAGTTCTATAAGCATGAGTGGTTTTCCAAAAAGAAGGCTTATTCAGACTCTGGCAGTAGATGATGTTGAAAAAACGGCCCCCGTCAATCTAAATTATTTACTTTGGAGAAATCCAGAAAATCTTAAAACCAGATCGATACTTGCATTAGGTTTTAATCCCTCCGATTCACTTCTTTTAGATGATGGATTCTCAAAGAAGGCTTATAAATTGAGAAATCCATCAAGAGTTCTTTTTGACAAATTATCTAGACCTGAATTTGGACCAATTGAAGAATGGTTTTTATCAGAAAAAAAAGTTGAGACTGAGGTTGCGGGGAAAAGAGTAATTGTCGAAGGTCTTGTAGAGTTGGGACCATCTTTTGGTGCAGATGGTAATTTGATAACTAGCCGAGAAACCTTCTTAAGACTTTTTCCTGCTAATCCTCCTGGAAGCATAGAAATTGGATTGGTAAAGCTAAAAAAAGGATCTGATCCTGAATTGATTTCAAGAATATTAAATAACTCACTCCCAAATGATGTTCGAGTTCTTACAAAAAATCAATTTATAGAATTTGAGAAGGATTATTGGAAAAATAGTACTGCAATAGGTTTTATATTTAGTTTGGGAGCATTGATGGGTTTTGTTGTAGGGTGTGTGGTCGTTTATCAAATTCTTTATAGTGACGTTACAGATCATCTCCCAGAGTATGCGACCTTATTGGCAATGGGTTATAGACTTAAGTCCCTTTTCTTTGTCGTAGCAAGAGAAGGGTTTTTGTTGGCATTATTTGGTTATTTACCTGCTTATTTCTCTGGTCAAGTACTCTACTCAGTTATAAGGAAATCTACTAAACTACCAATAATAATGGATGCAGATAAAACGATTTTAATTTTCGTATTAGTTTTAGTAATGTGTATGGGATCCGCTGCTGTTGCGATGCGTAAATTAGTTGATGCTGATCCTGCCGAAATTTTTTGATAATTAAATTTAAATGGTTAAAGCTAATAAATCAAAAAAAAATGTTAAAAACTTTAAAACAGTCTCAATAAATAGTTTGAGTCACTTTTATGGAAAAAATGAGAATAAGAAACAAGTTCTTAATGACGTTAATTTAAATATTGATAAAGGAGAGTTGGTTCTTTTAAAAGGACCTTCTGGATGTGGTAAAACTACTCTTTTAACCTTAATTGGTGCTTTGAGAACCTGCCAAAATGGTGATTTAACTGTATTAAATAATCAATTAAATGGAGCATCAAGGAAAACTCGTCAAATTCTTAGAAGAAGTATTGGCATGATTTTTCAAGGTCACAATCTTCTAAGATGTTTAACAGCAGAACAAAATGTTCAGATGGGCGCCGATTTAATAAAAGGTTTAACATATTTGCAAAGACGTGAAATAGCAAGGAATTGGTTGTCAGCAGTGGGATTGGAAGAGCATCATAAAAAATTGCCAAATGACTTATCTGGTGGGCAGAAACAGAGAGTAGCAATTGCTCGAGCTTTATCTGCTAACCCAAAACTTTTATTAGCTGATGAGCCCACTTCTGCTTTAGATAGTGTAACAGGAAGAGAAATTGTAACCCTTTTAAGAAAACTTGCAAAAGAGCAAAATTGTTCTGTACTTATGGTGACTCATGATCCAAGAATTTCTGATATGGCTGATAGGATATTAAATATGGAAGATGGTAAAATATATAGTGCTCATAGTGAGCTAATATAATTAAAAGTTAAAAATTTCATGTCTAAGAGAAGGAATCTAAAAAAAGAAAAGCAGGAACGTAATCGAGCTTATGCTAGAAAATTCAAAAAAAGGAAATTAAGAACAGATGGAAGACCTGATGGTGGAAACGTTACTGGCACAGCAAATAATGGCGGTGCCGCTGATTAAGGCATATCTTTTATTTTATCTTTTTGGAGTCCAATAAATTATGCAAATTTAAGGCATGATCATGAATGTAAGTATTGTTATCCCGACTTACAATAGATTACCTATATTAGAGAAATGTCTCTATGCGCTCGAGAATCAAAAATTAAATACAAATATCAGTAATTATGAAGTGATAGTAGTTGATGATGGATCAACTGATGGAACAAGCTCATGGATAAATAAAAATAAAGCTAATCTTCCACACGTGATTCTGTTTGAACAAGAACATGGAGGTCCTGCATTGGGAAGAAATCTTGGGGTAATTAAATCAAAATATGAAATTATTATATTTATTGATAGTGACCTTATTGTTTTAAATAATTTTATAAATTGCCACGTAGAAAAATTACTTGCCTTCTGGAGAAACGATAATAAAAAATGTTTTACCTATGGCTCGGTGGTCAATACTTCTAATTTTCTAAATCCTCAGAGTGAAAAACATAAAATAATGGACACTTCTTTTGCTTACTTCGCTACTGGGAATGTTGCGATATCAAAAGAATTGATTTTAAGCGTCGGCTTATTTGATACTTCCTTTAGTCTTTACGGTTGGGAGGATTTAGAACTTGGAGAAAGATTAAAAAAAATTGGGACAAAATTAATTAAATGTCCAAATGCAGTAGGTTTTCATTGGCATCCACCTTTTAAATGCGAACAAATAGATTCATTAATAGCTCAAGAAAAAGAAAGGGCAAAAATGGCTTTAGTGTTTTATAAGAAACATCCAAATTTAAGGGTTAGATTTATGATTCAATTAACTCCTCTTCATCATTTACTTTGGCAAATTCTTTGCTTTGGAGGACTAATCAGTATTGAAAGAATCCTTCCTTTATTAAAATTTCTAGTAAATATACGAAGAAATAGACTTGCACTTGAGATACTTAGGATCCCTCTTAATATGATTTACATTAAACAGTTAAACAAATCAAGATAAAAAACTTTTAGAAATACGCATCACTTGTTAGAATAGTTGAAATTAAATTCACACATCTGACAGTTTCGGGTGATTTATTAATATAAATTCCCCGTCAGATGGAGGCTAACCCGAAACCTTTTTAAATTATGGCTGTTGTATCACTATCTGAAATGATGGAAGCTGGTGCTCATTTTGGGCATCAAACTAGACGTTGGAATCCCAAGATGTCTAAGTACATTTATTGTGCTAGAAATGGAGTTCATATTATTGATCTTGTGAAAACAGCATTGTGTATGAACAATGCTTATAAATGGACAAGAAACGCAGCAAAAAGTGGTAAACGTTTCCTTTTCGTCGGTACAAAAAAACAGGCATCAGATGTTGTTGCTCAGGAAGCTACTAGATGCGGAGCTGCATATGTAAATCAAAGATGGCTTGGAGGGATGTTGACTAATTGGACAACAATGAAAGCTAGGATTGAAAGATTAAAGGATCTAGAAAGAATGGAAAGTAGTGGTTCAATAGCAATGAGGCCTAAAAAAGAAGCTGCAGTTTTAAGGAGAGAACTTGAAAGATTGCAAAAATATTTAGGTGGACTTAAGGGTATGAGAAGATTGCCAGACGTAGTTGTTTTAGTAGATCAGAGAAGAGAATCTAATGCAGTATTAGAAGCCAGGAAATTAGATATCTCATTAGTATCAATGTTGGATACAAACTGCGATCCAGATTTGTGTGAGGTTCCCATTCCATGTAACGATGATGCCGTTAGATCAGTGCAACTTATTTTAGGAAGACTTGCAGATGCTATAAATGAGGGCAGAAAGGGTTCTAATGCCGAAAGAAAAAATTAAATTCAAATTAAAAACTTACTAATTATTATTTTTATTAAATCAAATGGGAAACATTACAGCAAAACTTGTAAAAGATCTTAGAGACAAGACTGGAGCAGGAATGATGGATTGCAAAAAAGCACTTAACGAAACTGATGGAAATGTTGATAAAGCATTGGAATGGTTACGAAAGAAAGGCATAGCTAGTGCTGAAAAGAAGTCGGGAAGAGTTGCAGCTGAAGGTTCAATTGGTAGTTACATACATACAGGTTCAAGAGTGGGAGTTCTACTAGAGTTGAATTGTGAAACTGATTTTGTTGCTAGAGGTGATATTTTTCAATCTCTGTTGAAGGATGTCTCAATGCAAGTAGCAGCTTGCCCAAATGTTGAATATGTCTCAATTGATGAAATACCCGAAGATGTTGTGGAAAAAGAAAAGCAGATTGAAATGGGGAGAGATGATTTATCTGGAAAGCCAGAACAAATTAAAGAAAAAATAGTTGAAGGGAGAATTGCGAAAAGACTTAATGAGTTGGTTTTGCTATCACAACCATATATTAAAGATAGTTCTCTTACTGTCGAGGATCTCGTTAAACAAGCAGCTGCAAAAATTGGGGAAAATATTAAAGTAAGACGTTTTACAAGATATACATTGGGTGAAGGTATTGAAAAAAATCAGATGGACTTCGCTGAAGAGGTCGCATCAATGCAATCAAACTAGTCACTTGAATGACTTGGATAATTTAAATAATTTGAATAATCTAAATAATTACCAAGATATAGATAAAATTGATTCTCAATTAGAGAGAGCAGAAAAGCAAAAAAAAGCATTAGTTAGAAATATCTATAAGGAATATGAACATTATCTTAACCTCGTAAGAAATCTACTTTATAGCTCTGTAGAAAAAGGGCTTAACCAAATATATAGTTATCCAACAATTAATGATAATTTCATACATGAAAATGAATTTTGTACTGTCTTTGAAAAAAAAATAGGTAGGCTCATTCATACTATTTTGCCCTTATTAACCGTAGAACAATTAGAGATAAATGAGATTGAAAAAAACATAAATAAGGAAATTACTTTTGATAGTTTATATAGTTCCATAAAAACAAAGGATGACCAAAAAGAAAAATTTCAATATAAAGATGGTTTTCAATTAGAAGAACCCGTTCAGTTCAAGATTAGTGAGGATATTTCAAATACTTCTGAATATTATCATTCTGATAATTATGAGAAATTCGTATCAATTGATTTAGATAATAACGACCATAATAATTATTTATCCGATGACAATATTATTGAAAATTTGGGAGTTGAAAAACAATTTATTTCCTCTCTACTCGAATTAATAGGGGAAGTAAAGGTTGAAAAAACAAGACATCAGGAAAAAGATAATATCAATCAAATAAATATTTCACCCAAAAATCAGATTCTCAAAAATTTTGATTTAATAGATAAGTCATTGCAGGATTTACTATTGAATCTGTCATATAAGATTAACCAAGAATTATTTAAGGCCAATCTAATAAAAAAAATGATATCTAAAGATTCCTTTGATTACTTAGTGGGTAAAAATTTGATGATAAAACATCCATATCCTTTTGTTATTAATTTCGAATTCAACTTAAATCGGTCATCATTAAAAGGCAATAATTTTCCCAGCATTGTTTTCTTTAATATATCTACTGTAGAGTTAGAGTTTAAGAATTTAGATCTTTCTATTCAAAGGAATAAATTAAATGAGCTCAAAAATCAATTTCAGCGTTTGATTAAAAAAGAGACATACTGGAGGCAAAAAGAAATAACTTTGAATAAGATACGTTGAAAAAATAACTCTTTTCAAATGTGACTACTAGCGATAATAATAATAAATTAATTAAAGATTGGATAAGACCCCTTCAAAAATCTCTTACTATTGAAACTGAAAACAAATTTATTAATACTTTAGGAAGAGAAAAATATTTTAATGATTATTTGCATGAATCATTAAAAAAACTGGATAATCTAAATCTCTCAGAGGAATATTTAAGGATATTTTATGGATTTTCTAAAAAATATAATGAATATAATAAATTAGATGAAAATCAAAGAAAAAGGTTAATTATAGATACAAGAAAAAATCTTTATAAACTAGGTAAAAATCTAGAAATAGAAAGTTCTAGAAATATTAATAATAATGTTTTTCTGAATAAAGCTGATTCAAGTTTGTCTTTTGATTCAGATATTTCATTAATAAAAAATGTAGGAAAAGTTTATAAAAATAAGCTTAATGAATTAGGGATATTTCATATAAAAGATCTAATTAATTATTTCCCACGAACGTATCTAGACTATACAAATAGAGTCAAGATAATAAATTTAAAACCAGATAATTTATACACGTGCATCGCAAACGTTAAGAGATTTTATATTCATAAGAGTAAAAAAAATAGTAACTTATCAATAATGAATATTGTAGTTTCTGATGAAACGTCTTCAATAAAGGTTACAAAATTTTTTTTAGGAAGAAGATTTAGATCTTACTCCTTCTTCACATCTCAAAAATCTTTGTATAATCCTGGAACCAAATTAGCAATTTCCGGTAAGGTTAAATTGACAGAGTATGGAAAAACTTTTGTAGATCCGCAGATTGAAATTCTTAACGATAACAATGATAATTTTAATTTTTCAGGCAAAATATTACCCTTGTATTCATTAGGTGAAGCTATATCAAATATGAGTTTTATAAAACTTATGAAAAAGGTACTAATTTATGCAAAGGAATATCCAGAAATTTTAAATAAAAAGCAACTTGATTCATTATCTTTATTATCAAAAGGAGAGTCGTTGATTAATATTCATTTCCCACCAACCCAACAGTCACTTATTGAGTCAAAAAAACGGTTGGTTTTTGATGAGTTATTCCTACTTCAAATAAAGTTCCTACTTAGAAAAAGAAAGATGAATAAAAATGTAACTTCCCAACAATTACCTCAAAAGAAATCTTTATTAAAAGAATTTTTAAATACTTTTCCTTTTGAATTAACAAAATCTCAAGAAAATGTTTTAAATGAAATTAAGAAAGATTTATCTAATCCCGTACCAATGTCTAGATTGCTTCAGGGAGATGTGGGAAGCGGTAAAACTATAATTGCAATAGCGTCTCTTTTACTTGTCATTGAAAAAAACCTGCAAGGTGCATTTATGGTCCCAACAGAGGTATTGGCAGAACAGCATTATAAAAATTTATTAAAATATTTGAATCCTCTTTTAGTTTCTGTTGAATTACTTACTGGGAATACTCCTCAAAAAAAGAGAAAAGAAATTTTTTCTAATTTGAAAAATGGATTAGTTGATATCCTCGTAGGTACTCATGCATTATTTGAGGATAAAGTTATCTTTAATGCATTAGGCATGGTTGTAATTGATGAACAACATAGATTTGGAGTTACTCAAAGAAATAGATTACTAAATAAAGGAGAAAATACTAACTTGTTATCAATGACAGCAACACCAATTCCAAGAACTCTTGCGCTTTCTATTTATGGTGATTTAGATGTGAGTCAAATTACAGAACTCCCTCCTGGTAGAGTTCCCATAACAACAAAAATAATTTCAGAAGATGATTTAACTAACTTGTTTAAGATTGTTGCAGATGAGATCAATAAGGGAAAGCAAGCTTATGTGATTTTGCCACTCATAGAAGATTCAGAAAAAATGAATTTAAGCTCCGCAAAGAAAACATTCAAACATTTATCAGAAGAGGTCTTTTTTAACAAAAAAGTTGGATTATTACATGGGAAGTTAAGTTCACAAGAAAAGAACGAAGTAATTAATTCTTTTTTAAAGAATGAAATTAATATATTGGTTTCAACCACAGTAATTGAGGTTGGCATTGATGTGCCTAATGCCACAATTATGATTATTTATAATTCGGACAGATTTGGATTGTCCCAGCTACATCAATTAAGGGGGAGAGTTGGTAGAGGATCAACAAAATCTTTTTGTTATCTGGTAACCCCCGATAAAAATGGATTAGAAAATAAACGACTTTGTGTTTTGCAAAAATCTAATGATGGCTTTTATATTGCTGAAAAAGACTTGGAGCTTAGAGGACCAGGCCAGATTTTAGGATATAGACAATCCGGATTGCCTGATTTTGTACTGGACAATTTACCTAACAATAAATTTCTTATTGATAAGGCTCGTGAAGAGGCTATTAAGATTGTTAGCAATGATCCTGATTTAAATGAAAATATTGTTTTAAGGAATATACTTATTGATAATTCTGATAATAAATTCATTCATGATTTCTTAAATTGAAACTATCATTGTAATTTTTGATATATATGCCACTATAAATCAATTGCAAATTTCAATTGAAAATTTGGAATAAAATACCAATTAAAGATAATGGAGATAAATTAATAGCTATACCTAGCTGCCTAAAGTTTTTAGATCCTCACCCTTACTTTCATTTAGGAGCACCTTACAAAGATAAAACTTCTATTTGGAAATTAAGAGAGGAAGTTGTAAATAGATTAATAAAAGTAAATGATTATTTGATATCAAAGAGTAGTTTTAACCTCTTAATTTATGACAGTTGGCGACCTTTAGAAGTCCAGGAATTTATGTTTAAAAGAGCATTTTTATTAGAATGTGAAAAATCTGATATTGATATTTCTTTTGAAAATATAAAATCTTATCCATCCATTTTAAAAAAAGTTGAAAAATTTTGGGCATATCCTTCCTATGACACTAGGTGTCCTCCCCCTCATTCAACTGGGGGTGCATTGGATGTTTGTTTATCAGATAAAGATGGAAATCTTGTTGAAATGGGAAGCATGGTTGATCAAATGGATGAGACCTCAAATCCTTATTTTTATGCAAACATAAAGAATGAAGGAGCAATTATTTGGAATAGTAGAAGAAATTTATTAAGGGAAATTATGACTAAATTCGGATTTGCTCAACATCCTAATGAATGGTGGCATTTTAGTTATGGTGATCAATTATGGGCTTGGAAAAATAAAAAAGCAAATGCCCTCTATGGAAAAATTTAAAATCTATTGATTTTCATTTAGTAAATTTAATATATAATTTTCATCTTGAGTATTTATAAAATCTCCGAAATCCAAATCCAAATTACTCTTCCAATTATCAAATAATGGTTGAAGAGTTTTTTCTAAATCGTTAAGTTCCATTCTTTGTAAAAATGGTTTAGCAAGCCTTTGTAGATTTTTACTTCCCCCCAACCATAATTGGTATTTGTTTTGCCCACTTCCAACAAGTGCTAATTCGGCCATATAAGGCCTGGTACATCCATTCGGACATCCTGTCATTCTGAATAATATTGTCTTTTGTATTTTTAGATCTAATAGTAAATTTTCAATCCTTTTTAGTACATCAGGTAAAATTCTTTCGGCTTCAGTCATTGCAAGACCACAAAGTGGTAGAGCAGGACATGCTAAAGCGTGTCTTTGTATTTCATTAATGTTTTCTAAATTTTCATATCCAATTTTTAATAAAGATTTTTGAATTTCACCTTTGTTTTTATTTGGGATATTACAAAGTAAAATATCTTGATTAGGGGTGAGTCTTAAATCTAAATTATATTTTTTAACAATACTTGTGATGGTATTCTTCTTCTCTCCAGATAATCTTCCTGATAATAATGGTAAACCTACGAAATGGGAGGTTTTATTTTGTTTATGCCAACCTAGGTAATCAATTAGAACTTTATCAGGTTCTTTTCTAATTTTTTTAATTTCTTTTTTGAAATACTTATCAGAAAGTATCTTTTTGAACCATTTAATACCTTTTCTATGAAGAAGATATTTCATTCTCGAATTTTTTCTTGATTTTCTATCACCATAATCTCTTTGAATAGCCACAATGCTTTGTATTAATTCATAAACATCAGGTTCTTCAACGTATCCAAGTGGATCTGCAATCCTGGCAAAGGTCTCCTCATTATTATGTGTGCGACCCATACCACCTCCAACATAGAAGTTGCATCCTTCTAAGTTTCCATCTTTAGAAGTAAAGGCAACTATTCCTATGTCATTGGTAAGAAGATCAACAGAATTGTCCCCAGGAACTGTCACGGCACATTTGAATTTTCTCGGTAAATAAGTTGAACCATAAAGAGGCTCATCTTTTATTCCACTAAAAACATTATCTTTGAATTGGAGCTTCCTAATTGCTTCAATATCTTCGTCAGGCTTTATGGTGTACTCTAAATCTCCATCAGCCCAAAGCTCTAAAAAAGTGCCTTGGCCAGCCATTGGGGTGAGAAGATCTGCAACTTTTTTTGCCAATGCTCTTGCAATATTATAGTCTGGCGAATCAAATGGAGCCGCAGGGGCCATAACATTTCTATTAATGTCTCCGCATGCAGCTAATGTGGAGCCCATTGAATTTACTATTGTTTGAATTACTTCCTTTAGGTTTTCCTTTCTGATTCCATGCATTTGAAAGGCTTGTCTTGTAGTGGCCCTAAGTGTTCCATTACCAAGTTTGTCAGATAATTCATCTAATGCTAAAAATAATTTCCCAGGAACTTCACCGCCCGGATTTCTTAACCTAAGCATCATTTGCCAATCTTTACTTTTTCCCGGCCTTCTATTTTCCCTGTTATCTTGTTGATAACTACCATGAAATTTTAATAACTGAACCGCATCATTGGTAAAATGATCGCTCTCATTGACTAATTCCGTAGCAAGTGGTTCTTTTAGAAATTGGCTACTTTTTTTAAAATTCTCGAATTTAGAAACTTCAAGTCCATTTGCCAAACAAACAGTTTCTTCCTTAGCAGAATCTTTTTTCTTTTTTACTTTCTCAACCTTGATCAAAGGACCAAAAAATATCTCTTTTTATACATTAGCGAAAAGCTTATTTAACTGGTAGTAAATTATAGTAAGTTAAGTCAAATTTTTTTTTCTTGTCTAAATATCTACTTGAGATAGGAACAGAAGAGTTGCCCGCGAAATTCTCTCATTCTGTTCTAAAGCAATTTAAATCTTTAATAGAATTTGAATTGGATAAAAAGTTAATCAAATTCGAAAATATATTTGTCACCTCTACACCAAGGAGGATAGTTCTACTCCTCGAAGGTTTAGTTGATTATGCAGAAGATAAGACAATAGTAAGAAAAGGGCCTAAAGCAAATTCAGCTTATTTAAATGGATGTCCAACTAATGCAGCTTTAGGATTCGCTAATAGCTTAGATATAGATGTAAGTGAGCTAGAAATAAAAAATACAGAAAAGGGTGATTTTGTATTTGGAAAGAAAATTGAAAAAGGACTCTCAACAAAAATTTCTTTGTCTTTAATTATCCCAAAATTAGTAAAGAGTCTTCAAGGCCCTCGATTTATGAAATGGGGTGCTGGGACCATAAAATTTTCAAGACCTATCAGGTGGATTACCTCTGTTTATAATGATGAAATTCTTGATTTTGAATTTGATGAATGTGATCCAAAGATCAAAATAAGTAATAAATCAAGAAGTCATAGGCTAATCAATGAAGTTTTAGAAGTTCAGAATCCTGAAGACTTTTTTGAATTATTGAAACGAAATAGAGTCTTAGCTATTCGAAAAGAAAGAAAAGAAAAAATTGAAAGTTTAATAAATCAGGCATCTAAATCTTTAAATCTGAAACCTGATCTTTCAGAAGGATTGCTAAATGAGTTAACTGATTTAGTTGAATGGCCAGACTTAATTATTGGCCAATTTAGTGATGAATTTCTTGATCTTCCGGTTGAAGTTCTCTCAACAGTCATGAAAAGTCATCAGAGATACGTTCCTCTTTTATTCAAAAACAAAAGTTTTTCTAAACTAGATTTGAGCTCTGAAAAAAATATTAGTACAACTTTCTGCGTTATTTCAAATGGTCTTGAAGAATCAAATAATAATATTGCCAAAGGTAATGAGAAAGTATTAAAGGCAAGGTTTTCAGATGCAAAGTTTTTCGTAGAAAGTGACAAAAAAGTTGCTTCAATCGAAAGAAATGAAAAGCTTAAATTTGTTTCGTATTTGAAAGGACTTGGAAATATTTTTCAAAGGGTAGAAAGAATAGAGGAAGTTGCTAAAAAAATTCTTAAATTCTTAAACGATAAGTCTTTAGAAGAAAAAAAAATAATGGAAGTTGCTAAATACTGTAAAAACGACTTATGTAGCGAAATTGTTTTCGAATTCCCTGAGCTGCAAGGAATAATGGGCGGCAAATATCTTAAATATGAGGGATTTAGTGAGGATGTTTGCTTGGCTGTCGCTGAACATTATTTACCTTCCTCTTATAAAGATGCTTTGCCCTCCACAAAATATGGTGCAATAGTTTCTGTAGCAGATAAGGTAGAAACTTTAATTAGTATATTTATTTCTGGTAAGCGTCCCAGTGGATCATCTGATCCTTATGCTTTAAGAAGAAATTTGAATGGAGTAATTAAAATAATTTGGGATTATGAACTTGATTTACCTTTAGATAAATTATTTAATGAACTTATTGATTTTTGGAAAATCGCATTTCCGAATTTAAACTTCTCAAGAGAAACAGTATTTAATGATTTAAATCAATTTTTAGTTCAAAGAATTGTTAGTCATCTCGAAGAAATATCACTAAGTAAAGAATTAATAAAGGCCGTTTGCTTTTCTGATGAATTATCTCAAAAAAGAGTAATGAATATTGTTGATCTTAAAGATAGGATTAAATCTCTTGTTAATTTTAAAGAAAAAGAAAATTTTGTTGAAATCCAGAAGGTAATTACTAGGGTAAGCAAATTAGCAAATAAAAGTGATATTTCAAGAGACGTTCTCTCAACAAGAGATTATGTAAACACAAAACTTTTTGAAAAAGATTGTGAATACAAAGTTTTTGAATTTATTGGAGAATTAGAAAAACTTTTTTCAGAAGGTTATTGCAATTACTTGGAACTTCTAAATTTGTTTGAGATTAATATAAACACTATCGAGGATTTATTTGATAATGAAAAGGGAGTCCTAATAATGTCAGAGGATTTAAAAATAAGAAATAATAGACTCAATTTGTTGAGCTTAATTAGAAATTATTCTCTAAAAATAGCCGATTTTACACTTTTGAACTCTTAACTTTAATTCCTCCTTTTATTGAATAATTTTCTAGCATTTTTTCTACTTCTTTATTTTCCCTAACAGCACTATCAACGGGTTTATATTTTAGAGGGGCTAGGGCTTTCCCTCTTAAAATCGAACCAAGTGTAAGCATCGTAATTTTAAGTTGCTGTAATGGTTTCATGGAGACAACTCTTTTGTATAAGTAACTATCAAAAGTAAGCCTTTGAACATCCATGTCATCACACATCTCAACAAAGGCTTCTCTAGCAGAATCATTTCTGTAGAAAATATTTTGAAGGATTTCTAGCACCTTATAAGTTGTGCCATATTTTTTATCCCATTTTTTAAGATAGTTTTTTAAATCTTTTTCTGATGGAATTACTTGACCATTTTTTGATGCTTCAACAATTTCTTCAGCACACATTCTTCCACTTTTTGCAGCAAAATAAATACCCTCTCCAGAACTTTTTGTAACATAACCAGCTGCATCACCAACCAATGCCATTCTCCCTACTACCCTTCTTGGCCTTGGATGCTCTGGAATAGGGTGAGCTTCTACCTTTATTACTTCACCATTGACAAGTCTTTTCTTTGCCCTATTTCTTACACCCTCTTGAAGTCCTTTAATTAATGACTGATTCTTTTGCATGGTTCCAGTGCCCACAGCAACATGATCATATTTAGGAAATACCCATCCATAAAAATCAGGAGAAACATCAGTTCCGACATACATTTCAGCAAGATCTTCGTAGTAACTCATTTCTTCTTTAGGCAATTTAATTCTTTCCTGAAATGCTATAGCAACTTTGTAATCACCTGCATCCATTGCTTTAGCGACTCTGCTATTGGCTCCATCAGCTCCGATCAAAAGGTCAACAGTAAGCTCTTTGAGTTCCCCTTTTTTATCTCCATTCGTAAAATCTGAATAGGAAAGCTTATATGGCCCTTGATTATTATCGCCAGTATCAATTGAAGTAACTAATCCATTTATTAAAGTAGCACCAAGATCTGATGCTCTGTTGCGCATAAAGGCATCCATAACTTCTCTTCTACACATCCCAATAAACTCATTATCACTTTTCCCATAAACTCTATCTAAACTTATGTCTACTTCTCTATTTGATGGAGATATCATTCTCATATGCCTTACTTTTCTATCGATAATTGACTCAGGTAAATCAAATTCTTCGACCATGCAAAGTGGAATTGCTCCTCCACATGGTTTCGCATTATCTAATTTCCTCTCGAAGAGCCAAGTTTTTATCCCAGCTTTAGCAAGTATTTCTGCTGCACATGAACCACTTGGACCTCCACCAATAACAGCTACCCTCAACATATGAAAAAAAATAATACTGTATATAAAAACTACATCTTTTTTGCTTATAAAAGTGCATTTCTTAAAATAATAGTTAATATCGAAATATCTTTTCCAAATTCACTTCTAAATATTGGAACTAAACAAAGATATCGATCAATTTGAAATACCACTTGCCAAGAGAACTAACCTAAATAATCCAAATTCAACATTATTAAAAAAATTATTAGTATTTTCTCCATTTCTTTTTCTTATTTTTTCTGTCGCTGCATTGAGATTAATTAGAAATATAGAAATAGGATCTCTTGGCAATATTAATGTTCAGGTTCAGACAAATCACGATCATAGAGTTTTGGGCCATTTACCTTATGCGGAAATTCCTAAGGAGAAACTAGTTTTAATTGAGCCCAATATTCAAGTTCACATTGATATGCGTGATTCTTTGTTGGATATGAGGGATGCAGCAAAAAAGAATGGGATATACTTAGTTTTCTTGAGTGGTTATAGATCAATAAATTTGCAAAACGAAATCTTCTATTCTCTTAAATCTTTAAGAAATCAGGAAGCTGCAGAAAGAGCTAGAGTTTCAGCCCCCCCTGGATATTCTGAACATAGTACTGGTTTTGCAATTGATATTGGTGATGCTACTCAAAGAGAAACAGACTTTGAGACCGAATTCGAAAATACTGACGCCTTTAAGTGGTTAATAAAGAATGCAGCTAAATTTCATTTCAAGTTATCGTTCACTAGAGATAATAAATTTATAGATTATGAACCTTGGCATTGGAGATATGAGGGTTCAATTGAAGCCTTAAAGGTTTTTGAAAATTCAAATAGAAAATCATAAACCTAATTCATTAAATTAAGTTATTCAATATGATTATGTTTTTCAAAGTCTTAAAGAGAAAATTCTCATAATAAGCATTCTTTGAGTTAGCCTTAATAAAGTTAATCTACTATTTATATAAAATTTATAAATGTCATCTTCGATAAAAGAAATTAGGAATGTTGCAATTATTGCGCACGTAGATCATGGTAAGACAACACTTGTGGACGCATTGTTATCTCAATCAGGAATATTTAGAGACAATGAAGTCATTCCTACATGCGTAATGGATTCGAATGATCTAGAAAGAGAAAGAGGAATAACAATACTCTCAAAAAATACTGCTGTGAATTATAAAGATACCAGAATTAACATTATAGATACACCAGGACATGCAGATTTTGGAGGAGAAGTAGAGAGAGTTTTGGGAATGGTTGATGGTTGTCTGCTTATTGTTGATGCTAATGAGGGGCCGATGCCTCAAACAAGATTTGTTTTGAAAAAAGCATTAGAAAAAGGACTTAGGCCTATAGTTTTTGTAAATAAAATTGATAGGCCAAGAGTAGTCCCAGAAATAGCAATTGATAAGGTATTGGATTTGTTTTTAGAATTAGGAGCAGATGATGATCAATGTGATTTCCCTTATCTTTTTGGAAGCGGCCTTTCTGGTTTTGCAAAAGAAGAGATGGAATCTAATAGTGACAATATGATGCCTCTTTTTGAAGCTATTATTAGACATGTTCCACCTCCAGTAGGCGATGCCAACAAGCCTCTTCAGCTACAAATAACTACTTTGGACTATTCTGATTTCTTAGGCAGAATAGTAATTGGAAAGATACACAATGGAACTATAAAAAATGGTCAACAGGCTAGTTTAATTAAAGAAAGCGGAAAAACTATTAAAGGTAAGGTTAGTAAGCTTTTAGGATTTGAAGGATTGCAAAGAATTGATATAAATGAAGCATTTGCAGGTGATATTGTTGCTGTTTCTGGTTTCGATGACGTCAATATAGGTGAGACCATAGCATGTCCCGATTCTCCCCATCCACTTCCATTAATCAAAGTTGATGAACCTACCTTAAATATGACATTTGTTGTTAATGATTCTCCATTCGCGGGTAAAGAGGGGAAATTTGTTACTAGTAGACAACTGAAAAATAGATTGGAAAGGGAACTTTTAACAAATGTTGCCCTAAGGGTCGAAGAAACTGATTCTCCCGATAGATTTTCAGTTTCAGGAAGAGGAGAATTACATTTAGGTATTTTGATTGAAACTATGAGAAGAGAAGGGTTTGAGTTTCAAATCTCACAACCTCAAGTAATTTTTAGAGAAATTGATAATGTTGAATGTGAGCCTATTGAGACTTTGGTTTTAGATGTACCTGAAGTATCCGTTGGCTCTTGTATTGAGAAACTTGGATCGAGAAAAGCAGAAATGAAAAATATGCAGACAAGTTCGGATGGGAGAACTCAATTAGAATTTCTTGTGCCATCAAGAGGACTTATTGGGTTTCGCGGTGAATTTGTTCGTATAACAAGAGGTGAGGGTATCATGAGTCACTCATTTTATGAATATAAACCTAAAGCAGGAGATTTTGAAACTAGAAGGAATGGAGTCCTTATAGCTTTTGAGGAAGGTGTGGCCACATTTTATGCATTAAAGAATGCTGAAGATAGGGGAGTATATTTTATTAAACCTGGAGTAAAAGTTTATAAGGGAATGATAATTGGGGAGAATAATCGACCACAAGATCTTGAGTTGAATATATGTAAAACCAAGCAGTTGACTAATATGAGGTCCGCAGGGGCAGAAGAACTTGATACTTTGCAGTCACCTGTTGATATTACGCTTGAAAGAGCGCTCGAATATATTGGTCCAGACGAAATGCTAGAGGTAACACCTGATTCAATAAGGATGAGAAAAATAAATAAAAAGAAAAGAAATTAATAATTAGTTTCATGAACGAAGAAAGTACAAAAAGTTTTAAAGATTCTCTTTTTACTGCTTTAAATCTTTTTAACAATCATGAATGGTATGAGGCTCATGATGCTTTTGAAGAAATATGGAATTCCGTTGATGGAGACGAAAGACAAGTTATTCAAGGAATTTTACAAGTATCTGTTTCTCAATTTCACTTAAGTAAGGGTAATTTGAATGGAGCTACTATTTTGCTTGGAGAGGGTTTAGGTAGAATAAAAACTAGAACTAAGATTAATTTAGGAATTGATCTTGAATCCTTCTGCCAATGTTTGGAAGATTTATTGAGGAAATTACAGTATGAAGAGCTATTAAATGAGGACGATAAGCCTTTTTTGAAACCTCTTTGATGAATATGAATATATCTTTATCTTTAATGAAATTACTATTTTCTATCCCAAATTTTTTTCAAGAAAACAAGAAAACTAATCGAGCTCAAGAAAAATGAACCTAAAGATTCATAACGTATCCCTTTCAATTAAAGGAAGATTAATCGTAAATGATGTTTCTATAATTGTAAATCCAGGGGAAGTTGTAGGTTTGATGGGACCTAATGGTGCAGGGAAAACTACCACTTTTAATATTGCAGTTGGGAATATAAAACCTGATAAAGGTGAAATTTTAATGAATGGAAAAAATATAACCAATCTTCCTCTCCCAATTAGATCAAGACTTGGTTTGGGTTATTTAACTCAAGAAGCAAGTATATTTAGAGACCTAACTGTTAAGGATAATATAGATTTGGCTTTGCAGAATTCATCTTATAGTAGAGCTGCAATAAGAAATAGAAGAGAACAATTAATTAATGAATTTAATTTGAATAACTTTGTAGATAATTATGGTTATCAACTTTCGGGAGGAGAGAGGAGGAGGTGTGAGATAGCTAGGGCTCTTACCGTAGGCAGAAAAGGACCTAAATATTTGTTGTTAGACGAACCCTTTGCTGGAATCGATCCTCTAGCTGTTAATGATTTAAAGAAACTAATTCTTAAATTAAGTAGTGACGGGGTTGGGATTCTTATTACAGACCACAATGTTAGGGAAACCCTTTTAATTACAAACAAATCATATGTTTTAAGTGAAGGAAAAATTTTAGCTTATGGATCATCACGTGAATTAGCAGATAATCCAATAGTAAAGAAGTATTATCTAGGAGATAATTTCAAACTTTGAAATCTTATTGAAAATAAATTAAAATTTAATTATTAAAGATTTACTCATATAGGAATAATTTAAATTATTATTTGAATGTCATGAAATATAAATCATATTAATTTCTTAGATGATACTAGATAATTTTTCTAAAAATTTAATATATGACCCAGTTTCAGTCTTGGGTCTTCTAGTCTTTTATTTTTTATTATTTAACTTACCGATATCTTTAAGTGCAGTTTTTAAAAAGAAATTTTCTTCAACAGTGAGATTCCTTACGATTTTAGTGAATTTATTAATATCATTGCAATTGCTTTTTAGGTGGTCAATTTCTGGACACTTTCCTATTAGCAATTTGTATGAATCTCTTTATTTTCTTACTTGGGGAATCACAATTGGCCAACTATTGATTGAAAGGGAATATGAATCTCCATTAATTCCCTCAATTGCCATACCTATTGAGTTACTTACCGTATCCTTTGCTTGTTTTGTACTGCCTGAAGATTTGAAATTATCATCAAACTTGGTTCCAGCTTTAAGATCTAGTTGGTTAGTAATGCATGTTAGCGTCGTAATGCTTAGTTATGCAGCATTAATAATAGGTTCTTTACTTTCAATATCTGTTTTGTTTATTAATAAAAATAAGCCGCTTCAAATCAGAAGTAGTTCTACAGGTATAGGAGGATTTAAGCTTTCTAATGGCTATCCTTTAAATGATTTAGTAAAACCTATTGAATTTTCGCATTCAGAAGAATTAGATACATTAAGTTATCGTTCTATATTAGTAGGCTTTGTTCTTTTGACTCTCGGTTTAATCTCAGGTGCAGTTTGGGCTAATGAGGCCTGGGGGACATGGTGGAGTTGGGATCCAAAAGAAACATGGGCATTTATCTCATGGTTGTTTTATGCCGCTTATCTGCATATGAGAATAAGCAAGGGTTGGCAAGGTCGTAAACCAGCATTATTAGCATCTACAGGCTTTTTAATTGTTTTAGTTTGTTATTTAGGAGTTAATTTTTTAGGAATAGGGTTGCATAGTTATGGATGGATATTTGGGTGATTTCTTAATCATTCAGAATATTTATTGAGGCTCTGGAAGAACATTCCCCTTTTGTGCTTCTAGTGCAACCTTTCTCAAGTCCTCACATCCCTCTTTTAATGTTGGGTAAGCAAACATTCCACTACCTGCAATAAAACAATTCGCACCAGCATCCGCACATTGTGAAATAGTCCAATTTGCTTTTATCCCCCCATCAACTTCAATATCGACATTTAAGTTTTTTTCGATAATAAAGTTTCTTATTTCTCTGATTTTATTAAGCATTGTAGGTATGTAAGCTTGTCCTCCAAAACCTGGATTAACTGTCATAACCAAAACATGATCAACCATATCCATAATGTTTTTAATCATTTCAAAAGGAGTATGAGGGTTTAATGCAACAGAAGGAGATCCTCCTAAATCTCTTATTTTACCGAGAACTCTATGCAAATGAATATTTGCTTCGGCATGAGCTATTACTACTCCTGGTTCACCATTTGCCCCTTTTGTAGCGTTTACATAAGATTCAAGCATGGTTTCACAGTTGTACTGACTAACCATTAATTGAGTTTCAAAAGGGACATTGCAATATTTCCTGCATGCAGCAATCATCTCAGGCCCAAAGGTAAGATTTGGTACGAAATTTCCATCCATTACATCAAATTGAATTCTATCTACCCCAGCTTCCTCGAGCTCTTTTACGCATGCCCCCATATTTGCCCAATCTGCTGGTAAAACTGAAGGAATTATTTGAATTGGTCTATTAGCACCAGTTAAATTTGCTTGATTTGACTCGGTCATTTAATTTTTAAAATATTTAATAAAGATACTATATTTAGTTGTTTATTCCTAATTTCAAGTCACGGCCTGATAAAGTATCAGCTGTAAAGAGTTAAAAAAAGCTTACTAGCATAATAATTCTCATAAAAAATAACATTTTTTATGAGATCATACTCAAAACCTTTTAGAAAAATCCTCAAAATTTAATTGTGAATCAAACTTTAATTCAAGAAATTCTCGAAGTTGTCGAGCAAGCAGCTATTGCCTCAGCAAAACTAACAGGACTTGGCCAAAAAGATGAAGCTGATGCTGCAGCTGTCGAAGCAATGAGATTGCGAATGGGCAAAATTGAAATGAAAGGGAAAATTGTTATTGGAGAAGGTGAAAGAGATGAAGCACCTATGCTTTATATAGGTGAAGAGGTTGGTAGTGGAAGTGGCCCAGGGGTTGACTTTGCAGTAGATCCTTGTGAAGGAACTAATCTTTGTGCGAATAATCAAAGAGGTTCTATGGCGGTTTTAGCTGCTTCTGATACAGGTGGTCTTTTTAATGCTCCTGATTTTTACATGAACAAATTAGCAGCGCCTCCAGCAGCAAAAGGTAAAGTAGATATTAGAAATTCAGCTACTGAAAACTTGAAGATACTAAGTGATTGCTTGGGTCTTTCTATTGATGAGCTTACTGTTGTTGTAATGGATAGAACTAGGCATAAAGATTTAATCAAAGAGATTCGTGGATGTGGTGCAAAAGTACAACCGATTTCTGATGGTGATGTTCAAGCTGCGATTGCATGTGGTTTTGCAGGAACTGGAACACATTGCTTGATGGGTATAGGTGCTGCTCCTGAGGGTGTTATTTCTGCTGCTGCGATGAGAGCTCTAGGCGGACACTTTCAAGGACAACTAGTTTATGATCCAGCAATCGCTCAAACTTCTGAATGGGCTGATTACACAAAAGAAGGAAATATAAAACGTCTTAATGAAATGGGTATAACAGATATAGATAAAATCTATGAAGCTAATGAATTGGCCTCGGGAGAAAATGTTGTTTTCGCTGGAAGTGGTATAACTGATGGATTACTATTTGACGGAGTTAAATTTGAAAGGGATTGTGTTAGAACTAGTAGTCTAGTTATTAGTACATTAGATAGTACTGCAAGGTTCACGAATACTGTTCACATAAAAGATGGTGCTAAGAGTATCAGCCTTTAAAAATTCACTTTTGATTTTATGCATATTGTTGTCGTCGGACTGAGTCATCGCACGGCACCTGTTGAAGTGCGTGAGAAGTTAAGTATTCCTGACCAATCCATAACAGAATCATTGAAAGCATTAAAAGATTTCTCTGATGTATTAGAGGTGTCAATATTAAGTACCTGTAATAGGCTGGAAATATATGCGTTAGTAAAAGATAAAAATACTGGAATTTCATCTATTAAAGAATTCATATCAGAATATTCTGGAATTATTTTTGAAGATTTAAATCCACATCTTTTTTGCTTTAGACAGGAAGAAGCAGTTTTGCATTTGATGAAAGTCGCGGCAGGACTAGATAGCCTTGTTTTAGGGGAAGGACAAATCCTTTCGCAGGTAAAAAAAATGATGAGATTAGGTCAAGAGAATCAATCTACTGGACCAATTCTTAATAGATTATTAACTCAATCTGTTAGTACAGGTAAAAAAGTAAGATCAGAAACAAATTTAGGAACTGGAGCAGTATCAATCAGTTCAGCAGCGGTAGAACTTGCCCAATTAAAAATTGGCCAAGAAAAGGGTTTTGATACTCTTGTAAGTTTGGAATCAGAGAACGTTCTTGTTGTTGGCGCCGGACGAATGAGTAGGCTTTTAATAACTCATTTAAAATCAAAAGGATGTCATAAACTTATCCTTTTAAATAGAAATATTGATAGAGCATTAAATCTTGCTCAAGACTTCCCTGATTTAGAGATTGTTTGCAGAGGGTTAAACGAATTAGAAGAAAACATATCACTATCTTCAATTGTTTTTACCAGTACTGCTTCTGAAGAGCCAATTATTGACCTCGCAAAAATTGAAAAATTAAACTTGAGTAATAGACTTAAATTTATTGATATTGGTGTACCGAGAAATATATCTAATGATGTCAAACAACATGAATTTGTAAAATCATTTGATGTTGATGACTTACAAGAGGTCGTTTCAAGAAATCAAGAATTTAGGCAGAAAATAGCTAAGGAAGCGGAATCTTTAGTAGAAGAAGAAAGGATCATTTTTCTAGAATGGTGGGCAAGTTTAGAGGCGGTTCCAGTAATTAATAAACTTAGATCAGATTTGGAGTTAATTAGAAAAGAGGAATTGCAAAAAGCACTTAGTAGGATGGGACCTGATTTTTCGGCTCGAGAAAGAAAAGTTGTAGAAGCGCTTACTAAAGGAATTATCAATAAAATACTTCACACGCCTGTAACCAAATTGAGAAGTCCTCAATCAAGAGAAGAGAGACAAGTTTCTTTGAAAATCATTGAAAAATTATTTTCTTTGGTAGAAGAGGACAAAAATAACTAATTTTTCTCATTTATATTAAGTTTTTCTAGTGATTTATCGAAATACCTTTGTAAACTGACCATTAGTATTTCTAAATTTGCCCATAATCAGTTACTTTAAATAGTTGTATATCTACCTCCATTTGATTGAATGAAGCGTGTGTTGGCCATAATCCTCGGAGGAGGAAAAGGTTCTAGACTTTACCCTTTAACAAAAATGAGGGCAAAACCTGCGGTGCCGTTGGCAGGTAAGTATCGTTTGATAGATATCCCAATTAGTAATTGTATAAATTCAGGCATTGAAAAAATGTACGTGTTGACCCAGTTCAATAGTGCATCTCTAAATAGACATATAGGAAGAACCTATAATTTAAATGGCCCTTTCGGCCAAGGATTTGTAGAGGTTTTAGCTGCACAACAGACTCCTGATAGTCCTACGTGGTTTGAAGGTACTGCTGATGCTGTAAGAAAATACCAGTGGTTATTTCAAGAATGGGATGTTGATGAATATTTAATATTGTCAGGAGATCAACTGTACAGAATGGACTACAGTTTATTTGTTCAACATCATAGAGATAATGGCGCTGATTTAACCGTTGCAGCTTTGCCAGTTGATGAAGCTCAAGCAGAAGGTTTTGGCCTCATGAGAACAGATGATGTAGGAAATATAAAAGAATTCAGTGAAAAGCCCACTGGTGAGAAGTTGAAGGCAATGGCAGTAGATACTTCAAAATTTGGATTAAGTGAGGAGTCGGCTGCCGAAAAACCTTATCTAGCCTCTATGGGTATTTACGTTTTTAGCAGAAATACTCTTTTCGATCTTTTAAATAAATTTCCTAGTTATACGGATTTTGGTAAGGACATAATTCCTGAAGCCCTCAATAGGGGAGATACTCTTAAAAGTTATGTATTCGATGATTATTGGGAAGATATCGGCACCATTGGGGCATTCTTTGAGTCAAACCTTGCCTTGACTGAGCAACCAAAACCTCCATTTAGTTTTTATGATGAAAAATTTCCAATTTATACAAGACCAAGATTTCTACCCCCTTCTAAACTAGTAGATGCTCAAATTACTGATTCAATAGTCTGTGAGGGTACAATCTTGAAGTCATGCAGTATTTTGCATTGTGTTTTAGGTGTAAGAAGCAGGATTGAAAGTGATTCAGTTCTTGAGGACACTCTCGTTATGGGTGCCGATTTCTTTGAATCGCCTGAAGAGAGGATTGAATTAAGAAAAGGAGGCGGCACACCTCTTGGAGTAGGTGAAGGAACTACTGTAAAAAGAGCAATTCTCGATAAGAATACAAGGATTGGTGATAATGTTGTGATAATTAATAAAGATCGAGTAGAAGAAGCAGATAAGCCAGAATTAGGCTTCTACATAAGAAATGGAATTGTTGTAGTTGTTAAAAATGCAACTATTGCAAACGGAACTATTATTTAAATTTTTTCGATCATTTTTCGCTGACATAAGTATTTTTTTTGAGCAATTTTGTTTAGTTGCATGCACACTATATTTATTGAGTTTTTTAATTTTTTATGTCCAAGGCACATTTTGGTTTAGTAGGTCTTGGTGTTATGGGCGAAAATTTAGTTCTTAACGCAGAGAGAAATGGATTTTCTAGTGTAGTTTTTAATAGAACTTACTCAAAAACCGAAGAATTCTTACAGGGTCGAGGCCTTGGGAAGAATATAGAAGGAGCTGAAACTCTTCAGGAATTTGTTAATAAGTTAGAGAGACCTAGAAGAATTCTTATGATGGTTAAAGCTGGGCCAGCAACAGATGCTGTCATTGATAATATTTCTGGATATCTCGAGGAAGGAGATTTATTAATAGATGGCGGTAACTCTCAATTTAAAGATACAGAAAGAAGGGTGAATACTCTTGAAAGTAAAAGTTTTGGATACATCGGAATGGGAGTCTCTGGGGGTGCCAAAGGAGCTCTAGAGGGTCCAAGCATGATGCCCGGTGGTACTAAGGCTTCATATGATGCAATAGAGAGCTTACTAACAAAAATGGCTGCCAAAGTTGAGGACGGACCATGTGTTGCATATGTTGGCCCAGGCGGCTCAGGTCATTTTGTAAAAACTGTTCATAACGGAATTGAATATGGAATTGAACAAATACTTGCAGAAGCTTATGACCTTATGAAGAGAGTCAAAGGTATGAATGGAGAGCAGATGTCAGAGGTATTTGGTATTTGGAATAATACTGATGAATTAGCTTCTTATCTTGTTGAGATAACAGAGATTTGTCTAAATACAAAAGATGATATAACTGGAGATGATGTCGTGGAAAAAATATTAGATAAAGCTGGCCAGAAAGGTACAGGTTTATGGACTGTTGTGAGTGCTCTAGAACTGGGGGTATCAGTCCCAACTATTTATGCATCTTTAAATGCAAGAGTAATGAGTTCTTTAAAAGAGCAACGTAGTGAGATTGAAAAAACTATTCCATCTAAAGAGATAGAGGATTTTGATTTAGGAAATGTATCGGATGGAATGAAACCTTTATTTGATGCTGTAGTCCTTGCCACAATTGCTAGCTATGCCCAAGGTATGGATATTTTAAGAGAAGCATCTGCAGTATATAACTATGGTTTGAATATGCCGTCAATTGCACAAATATGGAAAGGTGGTTGCATAATTAGATCAAAATTATTAAGTAAAATTCAAGATGCTTATAACAAAGATCCTGATCTAAAAAATTTAATTTTTGATGATTGGTTTAATAATGAAATTGCGACAAGATTAGATAACTTAGCTAAGGTAGTTTCTCTATCCACAAAGGCAGGTATACCAGTCCCATGTTTATCCAGTACTTTAGATTATTTGAATAGTTATAGAACCAATAGACTTCCTCAGAATCTTGTGCAGGCAATGAGAGACTGTTTTGGCTCTCATACATATGAAAGAATTGATAGGGAAGGTAGTTTTCATACTGAATGGATGAAATGATTGAAAAGGTCAAAAATGGATACACCTTAAATATTTACAAAGACAAGTTAGAACTATCAACAGCGGTTTTTAAGTTTATTCAAAGCCATATTATTCATACTTTAAAAAAGAAAGATAGATTCAAATTTTGTGTAAGTGGAGGTTCAACTCCTAAATCTGTGTATCATCTCTTATCAAATAATGATCTTCAATGGGATATGGTTGATGTCTTTTTAGGAGATGAAAGATGTGTTGATCCAAATTCAGAATTAAGTAACTCGTTAATGTTGAGAAATTCTTTGCTAACTAATTTTGGATCTAAAGCTTATTTTTATGAAATTTTCAATGATTTAAACGCTGATGATGAAACTACTAAAAATCAATTTATCTCTAAATTATTTGAAAAATGCGGATCAAACCCTCCAACTTTTGATTTAACATTATTAGGTCTTGGAGATGATGGTCATACAGCCTCACTATTCCCTTATCAAAAAAATAATGATTTAGATGATTTTGTTATTTTTAATGAAGGTAAAGGTTTAAAAAGAATTTCATTAACTCCAAAGGTTCTTTCAGCTTCTTCAAAGATAGTATTTTTAGTTAGTGGAGCTTCTAAAAGAATTGCTCTTGAGAGGTTATTAGATGAAAAAGAGCTACCAGATAGAACACCATCAAAATTAATAAAATCTATTAATCAAATTTCAATATTTTGTGATCAGGATTCAGCAAAAGAATTAGAAATTTAGTTAAAGTCTATTAATAATTTAAATTATTTAATGAGTAAGAAAAAATTTTTATTCCAGAAAAAGGAGTTCGATGGTTGGAAAACATTAAATGATACTGTTATGGGCGGATCAAGTTCAGCTTTTTGTGAAACTTCAAATTCGGGTTTGATATTAAAGGGTAATATTGTCGAGAAAGCTGGAGGATTTGTTAGTTGTAGATCTTCTATA
This sequence comes from Prochlorococcus marinus XMU1405, assembly GCF_017696275.1. Taxonomy (NCBI): domain Bacteria; kingdom Bacillati; phylum Cyanobacteriota; class Cyanophyceae; order Synechococcales; family Prochlorococcaceae; genus Prochlorococcus; species Prochlorococcus marinus. The sequence goes on from NZ_JAAORF010000002.1 coordinate 97,618, forward strand.
TATAAACCTTCTTTAAATGTATCTGAGTATTCATCCTTTGAATTAAATATTGATGGACAAGGAAGAACTTTTAAATTTGCTGTCGCTTGTGAAGATGATCTACTAGGACTAACCGAATTTATTCCTGGTGGACTTAGATGGATTAAATCATTTCCAACAAAAAAATTCGGGACAACAAATGTTCAAATTCCTTTTAGTGAGTTAAAACCTTCTGTAAGAGCTAATAAAGTACGTTTTCCATTTAAATTCAAGCCATCTAAAATTAAAAGATTGCAACTACTACACTCTAAGTTCGGTGATGATGGATTACTTAATAATGAGTTTAAACAGGGTTCAATAAAAGTTTTAATTAAATCAATAAGTGTTATTTGAAAATCCACCTAAAAATATAGAGAGCTTAATCGCTAAGTCAGCAGATTTAACAAATAAACCTTTTGTTCATTCTGTAGTAAAAATAAATGGTGAATACGAATTCGAAGATGAAGATATTGATTTAACAGTTAATATCTTATGTAGAGATAAAGAAGGTAAAAGATTAGAAATTTATGATCTTGAATTAGAACTTTTTAAATCAAATAAAGAGTTGGTTTTAGTAATCTCTAAGCTTAACTTCCCTGATGAACCAATATTATGGTGTGGAGTTAAAACATTATGGATGGATAGCAATAACGGGAAAAAATGCAATTCACCAAAATACAGCGCTAGATTGGAAAATTTAGCAAATAGGATTAAAAGTTTTATTGATTAAGAAAAAAAAATTTGAGCTGATTTATAAATCAGTAACAGCCCCTAAACTTGATGTGCTTACGATTCTCGAATATTTTGAAAGAATTCCTCTTTTGTATTTTTGAATAGGTTTTACCCAATCTTTTTTTCTTTTTTCTAATTCTTCGTCAGATAAATCAACTTCAATTAGTTGTTTTACAGCATCTACTGTAATTAAATCACCTTGTTTTATTAGAGCAATATTTCCTCCTACAGCAGCCTCTGGAGCTATGTGACCCACAACAAGACCATAGGTACCGCCGCTAAATCTGCCATCGGTAATTAAAGCCACCTTTTCTCCAAGCCCTTGACCAACAATTGCAGATGTTGGAGCTAACATCTCTCTCATACCTGGTCCGCCTACAGGACCTTCGTTTCTAATAACAACAACATCACCAGCTTTGATATCGTTATTTAATATCGATTTTAAACAATCCTCTTCACTTTCAAAAATCTTTGCGGGACCAGTTAATACAGGGTTTTTTACTCCGCTAATTTTGGCTACAGAACCTTCGCTCGCTAAGTTACCTTTTAATATCGCTAGATGTCCTTTTTTATAAAGAGGGTCATTTATGTCTCTTATGACATTTTGATTTGTTGGAGGCTTATCTGGAATATTTTGTAAGTATTCTGAGATGGTTTTTCCTTCAATGTTTTTGCAATCGCCATGAATTAACCCTGCATTCAAAAGTATTTTCATTACTTGTGGAATCCCACCTGCCTTATGAAGATCCACCGTCACATATTTACCACTCGGTTTAAGGTCACAAATAACGGGAACTTTTTGTCTGATTCTCTCAAAATCATTAATGTTGATATCTATTCCTGCAGTATTCGCGATAGCTAAGATGTGCAATACCGCATTTGTTGATCCTCCAATTGCCATAATTACTGATATTGCATTTTCAAATGCTTTCTTAGTCATTAGGTCTAGAGGTCTTATATCTTTTTCTATTGCAGAGACTAATATCTCAGCACTTTTATCTGCACTAAGTTCTTTTTCAAGATCTTCAGCAGCCATAGTGGAACTGTGAGGAAGACTTAACCCTAATACTTCAATAACCGCAGACATTGTATTAGCTGTAAACATTCCTCCACAGCTACCAGCACCAGGAATACAATTTTTCTCAACTTGGATTAGCCTTTCTTCATTAATTTTGCCTGATGTTAATTGTCCAACAGCTTCAAATGCACTAACAACAGTAAGATCTTCTCCATGCAATTTCCCAGGCTTTATTGTCCCTCCATAAATGAAAATTGAGGGAATATTCATTCTTGCAATCGCAATCATGGCACCCGGCATATTTTTATCACATCCACCTATGGCAAGTACTCCATCCATACTCTGAGCATTGCATGCTGTTTCAATTGAATCAGCAATAACTTCTCTTGAAACTAGGGAATATTTCATGCCCTCTGTTCCCATAGAAATCCCATCACTTACTGTTATAGTCCCAAACATCTGAGGCATCCCACCTGATCTTTTTATAGACTCTTCAGCTTTTAGAGCTAACTTATTTAAACCCATATTGCATGGTGTGATGGTGCTGTATCCATTTGCAACTCCAATAATAGGTTTATTAAAATCTTCATCATTAAATCCAACAGCTCTTAACATCGATCTGTTAGGCGATCTTTGCACACCTTGGGTTATTGCAGATGATCTGAGTTTATTCATATTATTTGAGAACCTTTTTTATTCTATTGCCCCAACTCTTCAAGTTGCTTCCTCACATCAGCAATTGCAGAATTAAGTTGCTCAACTTTCTTCTCCAGATTCTCTCCTTCAACTTCATTTATATTTTCATTTGAATCAATCGCTTCTGAGCCGTCTTGAATTCTGGAGGAATACATCATTGCTTTTTGTTTTTTTTCCTCCTTCCTTTTGTCTGCTTCGGATATTAACCACCAAGCTAGACCTGCTGCTCCAATAAAAGCACCGCTTATTAATGATAAAAGATTATTTGAAGACGAATCTCTGTATTCAGACATTGGTAAAAAACTTACTCCTATATTATATATTAGTTCTTATCTTGAAATATAGTACTTAAACGCGATAGAGGAGTCCCAATACCCGGTACTAATAATTGTGTTTTTTCGTCTTCCTCATCTATGCAAGAAGTGTAAATTACCTGATTAGGGAATAATTTCGCAATTTCATTTAATCCTTTATTTGAGCAAATAGCAGTTATTAAAAGAATCCTATTTGAATCAACACCTAATTCCTTTAATTTAATTAAAGTTTCTAATGTTGCTGATTTTGTTGTTATTTGTTCTGAATAAAATATAACTCCTTCATTTGATTCAATAGTTTTAGGAAGTTCTCCTAATGAGAGTGTTGAATTAGGAATTACTTCTTTAGATCCAAACCAAAGAGATAATCCTTCGGGCAACATTGCGAGCACTTTTATTGGATAATCATTATTAATAAAGAATCCATCTGCGTCTCCATTATCAGTATTTATTATTTCTTTTTTATATGGCAGCCAATTACGTAATGCTTCATATGTAAGCCATTTCCCTAATTGCTCATATCCTGTTGAGTACAAAATATTTGGAGTATTTTTTTCTCGTAATATTGAAAGCCAATGTTTTATTAATGGATGAGGAGGAACAATAACCTTTAGTGACATTGCCATGTATTTTCCTTTAAGATACTCTTACAGACTTTAAATACTTAAGTTCTAAAATACAGTCTTATTATGATTAAATCAATTGTTTTCCCCTCACTAAAGAATGCATTAATTACGTTGTTATTTATTGGGATTTTATTTTTTAATTCTGTAAATTCTGCATGGGCTAAAAGACCTCCTGAGATTAGAAACCAGCAAGACCTTAATTTAGAGCCAGATATGCATGGTCAAGACTTAAGCGGTAACGAATACGTTAAGTTTGATTTGAATGGGTTTAATTTCAGTGAAAGTAATTTAGAAGGGGCGGTGTTCAATAATAGTAAATTGCAAAACTCTAAGTTTACTGGAGCAAATTTAAGAGATGCACTAGCTTATGCAACAGACTTTACAGATGCTGATCTTTCAGATGTTAATTTTACTAATGCTTTATTAATGGAGAGTAATTTTGAAGGCGCAAAAATAGATGGTGCAGATTTTACTGATGCTGTTCTAAGTCGTACACAACAAAAACAATTATGTGCGATTGCTAATGGCACAAATAGTTCTACAGGAGAGAGTACAGAATATAGCTTAGGTTGTTAATCATCAAAGATGAAAAAAAAAATTCCAGTTATTGTTGTTTCGGGATTTCTTGGTTCAGGTAAAACAACTTTTCTAAGATATCTACTAAAAGAGAGTAAAAAAAAATTTGGTTTAATAATTAATGAATTTGGTGATGTTGGAATTGATGGTGATTTGATTAAAAGTTGTGATAAATGTGATGAATCTGAAGACGACTGCGTTATCGAATTAAGCAATGGATGCTTATGTTGTACTGTTCAAGATGACTTTGTTCCATCAATAAAAGCTCTCCTAGAATTTAATCCTCCTATCGAATCAATAATTATCGAAACAAGTGGGTTGGCACTACCAATACCCTTAATTCAAGCACTTAACTGGCCTGAGATTAGGTCTTCCATCTACCTTGATGTTGTTGTTGGTATCGTTAATGGAGAATCAATGCTAAATGGTTCACCAATTAATGATTTAAATAAAATAACAAAACAATATAACGAAACAGATAAAATTGATCATAACGCCACTATAGATGAACTTTTTGAGGAGCAACTAGAAGTTTCTGATATCGTTTTAGTTTCTAGATCAGATATCTTAAATGATGATCAGTTTGACGTTGTAAAAAATAAAATTCAAGGAAGTCTAAATTCATCTACACCAGTCCTTAAATCCAAGAATGGCAAAATTGATTTAAATTATCTATTTGATTTTAATTTTAAAAAAGAAACTTATAAAGAATTTTTAACGGAAGAACATGACCATAATCATGTTGAGCTCGTAACAGATTCATTTAAATTAAATTATTTCCTTGAAAAAAATGACTTTGAAAAGGAGATGTCAAAAATCTTGGATGAATTAAACATTCTTCGAATAAAAGGACGTATTTGGATTCCAAACAAATCATTGCCTTTACAAATACAAATTGTTGGAAAGAAAATTAATACTTGGTTTGAAGAAGCTCCAGACAATTGTTGGAGACCAAATGATAATGCTGGGCTTGAATTAGTAATAATTTCCTTTGATGAAAAATCTATACAAACTTTCAATATAAAAATTAAAGAGAAATTTAAGATTTTAAGTAACCCAAAAATAGCAATTTGACTTTATAGTTACTTGTCGTGATACTTACTACAGTAGACAGTCCAAGATGGAAAATTCAAAAATTGCTTTAAAACAAATAATCTCTAACGAAGTTTCTTCAATTGATAAAATAAAATGTTCAAAATGTGGAGGGTCGGGAAATTTTAAAACACCTGAAAATTCAAGAAAAACTTGTTTAGTTTGTTTTGGTAGAGGCTACATAGACATTTAATAACTCAGAAAACCTTAAGGTAAAAAAATATTTGTTTATTAATCAATAGTACTTTTTATTAAAATTTAAACTAATCTTCTAGTAGAAATTAATTTTTAATTGGACCAATTTGCTGTAAAAGTTTTTGTAAGACTAAGACCCTCAGTTTTAGATCCAGCAGGGGAAGCTACTAAATCTGCTTCTATAAAACTTGGAGCCGAGGGAATAAAATCATTACGTATAGGAAAAATGATTGAGGTGAAAATAGAAGGTAATGGTGAAAACGAAGTAAGAGAAAAAATTGATTTATTGTGTGATAGGTTATTCGCAAATATTGTTATTGAAGATTACGAGTATTCACTAGAAAAATTATAAGATGGATAATTTTACTGTAGGAGTTGTTGTCTTCCCTGGTTCTAATTGTGATCGTGATGTTTCATGGGCATTGGAAGGTTGTTTAGACATAAGAACAAAATTCTTGTGGCATGAGTCTTCAGATTTAAGTGATGTAGATGCAATAGTTTTACCTGGAGGATTTAGCTATGGTGATTATTTGAGATGCGGAGCAATTGCGAGATTCTCTCCATTAATAAATGCCTTGGATGAGTTTGTTAAAAGCGGGAAAAGAGTTTTAGGAATTTGTAATGGGTTTCAAATCTTGACAGAATCAGGCTTTTTGCCTGGTGCCCTTACTGCAAATAAAAATCTTAATTTCATCTGTGATGATGTTGAACTTGATATCATTTCTTCAAAAGGAGGTTGGTTTAATAATGGAGGTGAAAAACAAACTATTAAGTTGCCAATAGCGCATGGGGAAGGAAGATATCATTGTGATTCTGATACTTTAAAAAAACTTGTAGATAATGAATTGATCGCTTTGCGATATAAAAATAATCCTAATGGATCCTCATTCGATATTGCAGGTATAACTAATGAAAAGGGAAATGTTCTAGGTTTAATGCCTCATCCAGAGCGTGCATGTGACGAGACAATTGGTGGGACTGATGGTCTCTTTACATTGAAATCATTAATATTGAAATAAAAAAGACCCCCAATTTTGGAGGTCTTTTTTTTATTTAATTTGGGAAGAAATTAAACAGTAGCTTTTACTTTTGGATCTAAATCACCTTTAGCGTAGAGATCAGCAAAGTAATTGGTGCTGTTTTGCTTGATCTTACTTGCTTGACCTTCGCACCAGAACTGTTTGTATCTGTCAAGACAAACTTGCTTCATGTATTTTCTAGCAGGTTTGTTGAAATGTCTTGGGTCAAAGTTTGCCTTGTCAGCAAATGCGGCCTCTCTTACTGCGGCAGTGAAAGCAAGCCTGTTATCTGTATCAATGTTGACTTTCCTCACTCCATTTCTTATTCCCTCTTGAATCTCTTCAACAGGAACACCGTATGTTTGAGGGATTTCACCACCATATTTGTTAATGATATCCAACCATTCCTGAGGAACTGAACTAGATCCATGCATTACAAGGTGTGTATTTGGAAGTGCTTTATGGATTTCAGCAATTCTGCTTATTGCAAGAACTTCTCCTGTAGGTTTTCTTGTGAATTTATAAGCACCATGACTTGTACCTATAGCAATAGCTAATGCATCAACTTTTGTTTTAGCAACAAAATCTGCAGCTTCTTCAGGATCAGTCAAAAGCATATCTGTAGAAAGTTCACCTTCAAAACCATGACCATCTTCAGCTTCTCCTTTCCCTGTTTCTAATGAACCTAAGCAACCTAATTCTCCTTCAACACTAACCCCAACTGAATGAGCAAAATCTACAACTTTTTTAGTGACTGCAACATTATATTCGTAACTTGCGGGTGTTTTTGCATCTGCCTCTAGAGAACCATCCATCATTACTGATGTGAAACCATTTATTGCTGCTGAATAGCATGTTGATGGCTCATTACCATGGTCTTGGTGCATTACAACTGGAATATTTGGATATGTTTCTGTAGCAGCAAGGATTAGATGACGTAAGAAAATTTCCCCTGCATAATTTCTTGCCCCTCTTGAAGCTTGGAGGATAACTGGACTATCAGTTTCATATGCTGCTTCCATGATTGCTTGAACTTGCTCAAGATTATTAACATTGAAAGCTGGAATACCGTAACCATTCTCAGCAGCGTGATCTAAAAGTAGTCTTAGTGGAACGAGGGCCATAATTAAAATAAGTTAGATGCTATACAAAGCACTTGTTTCCGCGAGTTTAGTACAAAGAGGGATCAAATGTCACGTAATTAGATATACAAAATCTATATTTTTATATTTAACCCGCTCTTCGACGATTCTCTTATAGCTTCGCAAACTTTATGACTTGCAAGTCCCTCGCATAAGCCTGGAATGATAGGTGTTTTATTAAAAATACTCTCAGCCCATAAATTTTGAATTCTCAAAACTGGAGCTATCCTCCCATCAGTCCATGTTTTTTCAAAATTAAAACTTGATTCTGCAGTTAGATTTTGTATTTTATTTTTGCTGTTTGAATATTTCAAATTAAAACCATGGACATAATCTTTTTGGTTCTCGCTTTTAAGAATAAGTGAACCTTCGCTTCCATATATTTCTAAACTAAATCCTCTACCGTTTTTAGAAATCGATGATAAAGATACCTGACATGGAATAAGATTCGAGCTGAAGTTTGATATTTCTATATTGGCTAAACATACATCTTCACTCGTAACATCATTTAAATCAGATGAATTAGGTAAAGGTCTTTTTTTTATTGATGTTGCTAACTTTCCAGACACGTTTATTGCTTCTCCAAAAAACCAATTCAACATATCGAACGCATGAGTACCTAAAGCGCCAATAACTCCTCCACCTTTTTCTTCCAATGAATACCAATTCCAGGATCTTTTGGGGTCGGATCTACTGCCCATTAACCAATCTAATTTGACTAAATATATATCTCCTAAGATATTTTCATCAATAAGTTTTTTTGTCTGAAGGAAAAGAGGTACTGCTCTGTATTCAAAATCAACACATACGCTTAAATTATTAATCAAAGATATTCTCTGAAGCTCTTCAATTTCTGAGGAGGATATTGAAACGGGTTTTTCAAGGAGCAAATTTTTATTATTCTCAAGAGCTTGTTTTGCTAACTTAAATCTTGATTCAGGAGGGGTGGCAATAATAATCCCATCAATTTCTTGAGATTTAACTAAGTCTTCCCAATCATGAAAAAACTCTAATCCAGTTTCTTTTTCTAAAATTGATTTTTGCTTTTTGTCATAATGATAAATAGCAACTGGCGTTAAATAATCCGACTCTTTTAACGCTTCTAAATGTACTTTTTTGCCAAACCCTAGTCCAGCGATTGCTATTTTTAATTTTTTATTTTTAGTATTCATTCTTATTCATTAATAAACTCTGAACAACTATTTTCAATAACAACATCTATAAGTTCATCATTATTAGAAGTTTGCCATTTTGAATTGAATTGAGGAATTCCATTTATTGATGTATCTTTGAACTTTTTTTCATTGCAATTAATTCTCATTACATAAAGTGATAATTCTCCATCATCATCAGAATTAGTTGGATTTTTAAAGAATTTTGTTAATACACTTATTTCACCATTTGGTAGCGGCTTAATACTCCCTTTATCAAGCCATTCTTTCCCATCATCATTCTCTTTAAGGAGAACCCAATCAACATTTCCTATCGCATATGAATAGGAGGAAAAGTTTAAAATAAAGAGTAAAAGGCTTAAAGAAAAATAAAATAAATTAGAAATTATTCTCATTTTATATATTTGCTTTTACAAGTTCTTTTACACCATGAATTTTTAAAATTTTAGTCAGAGTATCCTTGAGATCTTTCCTTTTAACTATTACATCAACAAAACCATGCTCAAGAAGATATTCAGCTGTTTGAAAATTATCGGGTAATTTTTCTCTTAATGTTTGTTCTATAACCCTTCTTCCAGCAAAACCAATAAGAGCTTTAGGTTCCGCCAAAATTAAATCACCCAACATTGCAAAGCTGGCTGTTACCCCTCCAGTGGTTGGATGAGTTAACAAGGGCATATAAAGAAGATTTTTTTCTTTATGTTTTTTTAGTGCTCCAGATATTTTTGCCATTTGCATGAGACTTAACATACCTTCTTGCATCCTTGCTCCTCCTGATGCGCAAACAATAAGTATTGGAAAATTTTCTAAAGTTGCTCTCTCAATTATCCTTGTAATTTTTTCGCCAACTACTGAACCCATGGATCCTCCCATAAATCTAAAATCCATAACAGCTAATGCTAAAGGCATTGAATTTACAGAACAGATACCTGTTACGACTCCATCTCTTAAACCTGTACCAGCTTGACTTTCTTTAATTCGATCAGCGTATGACCTTCTATCTTTAAAACCTAAAGGATCTGTAGGACTTAGTGAAATATCAAATTCTTTGAATGAATTTTTATCAGCAATTATATTTATCCTTTCATCACTATTAATTCTATTATGGTGACCACAATTACTACAAACATTGAAATTTGAAATTAGGTCTTTTCTATAGGCTACTTGCGAACACTCTGAACATTTAACCCACAAACCATCTCCTTCGTCAGTATCTTGGGAAACTTTCCCAACAAATTGATCTTTACGCCTTGCGGCAAACCAGTCGATTAATGACACAACGTTACCTGTTTTTTCTATTTAAATCTAAGTAAGGTACTTTTATCAAGAAAGATATATAAATATTTGAGATTTTCTAAATTAGAAACTCCTCAAAGTTAAAAATTTAATTATTTGAGTTCATAATCGAAATTAATTATTATTTATTTTTCTCCTCAATCATTTTATGAATTATTGGAGTAAGAATTAGTTCCATTGCGAAACCCATTTTCCCACCATTTACAACGATACTTGTTGGACTTGACATGAATGAATCATTAATCATTCCAAGCAAGTATTGAAAATCAATACCCCATTTCTCTCTTGCCCCTTTTCTGAAATGTATGATCACAAAGCTCTCATCGGGAGTTGGGATATTTCTGCATATAAAAGGATTTGAAGTGTCAATTGTGGGAATTCTCTGGAAATTAATATCGGTTTTGCTGAATTGTGGGCAGATGTGATTTATATAATCAGGCATTCTTCTCAATATCGTATCCACAATGGTTTCCGCTGAGTAACCTCTTTCTGCGTTATCTCTATGGATTTTTTGAATCCACTCTAAATTTGTTATCGGAACAACGCCAACAAGTAAATCAGCATAGGATGCCACATTGTATCCATCACCTTCTACCCCGCCATGCAAACCTTCATAAAAAAGTACGTCTGTCCCCTCAGGAATATCTTCCCATGGAGTAAATTGCCCAGGTTCTAGGGATGTACCAAGTCTTGTATTATGTTCTTCTGCTTCTTCAAGACTATGTAGATAATATCTTTTTTTTCCTCCTCCAGTTTCACCATAGATTTTAAAAAGTTCTTCTAACTTGTCAAAAAGATTAGCCTCTGGACCAAAATGAGAGAAATTTTCACCTTTTGAAAGAGCCTCTGCCATCGCTTTTTTCATAGGCATTCTTTCAAATCTGTGGTAACTATCACCTTCTACAACTGCGGGAACTATATCTTCTCTGGCAAAAATATGCTCAAAGGCTCTTTTTACTGTACTTGTTCCTGCTCCTGATGATCCTGTTACAGCGACTACTGGATGACGTTTTGACATTTTTTAAAAACAATATCTAATGATTCTGACAGGTCATATGCCAACTTTATGTTTTACTTAAAAATATTTTTTTATTTATTAATTTTTTTTTAAATTTCATCCATTATTTTATCTCCGATTTCACTGCAAGATAATACTTCGGAAGACCCATCTGCTAAATCGGCTGTTCTAAATCCTTTTGATAAAACTTTATCAATGGCAGTTTCTAAATTTTCTGCAGCCTCTTCTTCATTTAACCCAATTTTTAACATCATGGAAGCAGATAAAAGCATTGCAATAGGATTCGCTATGTTTTTACCAGCTATATCAGGAGCCGAACCATGAACCGGTTCAAAAACTCCTGGACCATCATTGTTTAGAGAAGCAGAAGGAAGCATACCAATAGAACCAGTTAACATTGCGGCTAAGTCACTTAAAATATCTCCAAATAAATTACTTGTTAAAATTACATCAAATTGACCAGGATCTCTAACTAATTGCATTGCTGCATTATCAACGTACATATTGCTTAGAGATATATTTTTATCTTTTGAGGTGATATTTAAAACTGTATCTCTCCACAATTGGCTAACCTCAAGAACGTTTGATTTATCAACAGAACATATTTTTTTATTTCTTTGGTTAGCAATTTTTATTGCTATTTCTGTTATTCTCTCTATTTCAGCCGAATCATAAACCATCGTATTGAAAGCTTTTGGGATTTTTGTATTTGTTATGTGTCCTCTTGGTTTCCCAAAATATATTCCCCCTATTAATTCTCTTACAACAATTAGATCTACATGCTCAACGATTTCTTTTTTTAATGTACTTGCATCTAATAGAGATTTTCTTATTTTGACAGGCCTGATATTTGCGAAAAGGTTTAGTGCAGATCTTAACTTTAGTAATCCACTTTCTGGCCTTAATTCTCTTGCAAGAGAGTCATATTTAATATCTCCTACACATGCTAAAAGTACAGCATCACTTTTTTTGCATTGATCAAGTGTCTTATCTGGAGCAGGATTCCCATATTTTTCATAAGCTATCCCTCCAAATAATTCTTCAATAATCTCAATATCGAAATTATTATTTTTTGAAAGCCTTTTTAAAACTTTTTTTGAAACTTCTGAAATCTCTGGTCCAATTCCGTCCCCTGACAATAAAACTATCTTATATTTCTTCATTTGAATTTTTATTTATTAAAAACAATAAATTATTGCTTGTCTAATTGTCTAAGTTTTTTTGCTAATTCTGGTAATTTTTTAAAAATACTTGAACTCCTTAGCCATGATTTATTTTCCATCGCGGGGAAACCACTAATTATCCTGCCATCTTCTATATCACAATGGATTCCGCATTTTGAACTCGCAATGACATTATTCCCAACTTTTACTCTATTATTGACTCCTACTTGCCCTGCTAAAATTACACCATCTCCAATATTTGCTCCTCCAGCTATACCGACTTGAGCTGCAAATGCACAATTTTTTCCAATTTTAACTCCATGACCTATTTGTATTAAATTATCCAATTTTGTTCCCTCATCAATAAAAGTAAATCCAACTGAGGGCCTATCAATACAACAATTCGTTCCAATTTCTACAAAACTCATTATTTTTACACCACCTTTTTGAGGCATCTTTACCCATTTGCCATTTTTAGGAATAAAACCAAATCCCTCTGATCCAATAACAGAATTTGAATTAATTACACAATTATTTTTTAGAGTGGTATTTTCGTAAATAACACAATTTGGATGAATTATATTATTATTTCCTATTCGAACATTGCCTAAAATTGATGCTCCAGAAAGAATATGATTATTGTCACCAATTACAGTATTTTCTCCAATATATACATTAGGTCCAATATGGCAATCTGCTCCAATTATTGCTGTTTTATCTATAACCGCTGAAGCGTGAATTCCTGGTTTGAAATTGATAGTTTTATATAAACAATCCAATACTTCTGCAAATGCAATTCTTGGGTTTTTAACGATTATGTTTGATATATTGAGTTTATTTAGGACACTAACGATTTCATCGTTATTAGTAGTTATTATTGCTGATGCTTTAGTTTCATCTAATTTTTCTTTAAGGATATTATTTTCTTCTAAAAAAGATATTTGATTTTTAACTGCAGCATCTAATGAGGCAGCATCATCTATATATAAATCTTCAAAAATATTGGCACTAATAAAATTTGAATTTCCTTTTTTTATTAGATCAACTAAATCACTTAAAAGCATTTTTCAGTTTTAATTTTTTTCTAAGAGAGAGCAAGAACATCTCTGTGTACGACAATTATCGAGGAGTTGTTATTTTCTTTATTATTTAAGATACTTCTTAATTTGTCACTACTTATTGATACTAAACCTTTTGCAACCTCCTTATCATTTATATTTACGATTTTAACTGCCTGATTAATCGTAAAGTTTCCTTCTACATGCTTAACACCAACCGCTAAAAGTGAGGCACCTTTTTTTTTAATTGCAAAAGAAGCGCCATCATCTAAAGTAATTTTACCTACCGTTTGAATTGCATGTGAAAGCCAACTTTTTTTGTTTCCTATAGGTTTTTCTACTGGATAAAATAAAGTTCCAATTTTATTATCATTAAAAATTTCAATTAAGTTTTTTTTATTAGTTCCATCAACTAGTTGGACTTCGACTCCTCCTTTTGTTGCTATTTCTGCAGAAATTAATTTTGTAGAAATTCCTCCTGTTCCCCATTTATTATTTGAGTTTTGAATATTTTTATCTTTAATTTCCTTTAATTCACTATTATGAACTTCTTTAATAGGTTGCGCATCTTTATTATTACGTGGATCTTGTGAGTATAGATTTTCAATATCGGTTAATAAAATAAGCTTGTTAGCATTTATAGCCAAGGCAACTAAAGCAGAGAGGGTATCATTATCTCCATATTTAAGCTCTTCATTTGCTACGGTATCATTTTCATTTACTATTGGAATAACATTTAAATCGATTAATTTTTTTAAAGTTTTAGAAGCGTTATTAAATGATTCTCGTGAATTGAAATCAGCTTTAGTTATTAAAATTTGAGCAATATTATGACCTAATTTATTAAATACTTTATCGTATAAGGACATTAAATTAACTTGACCTACTGCAGCAGTAGCTTGAAGAGTACTTAAATCATTTGGTCTTGTTTTGATATTTAATTTTTGGCAACCTAATCCAACAGCTCCACTAGTTACTAAAATTAATTTGTTTCCTTTTGAAAGAAAACTTGTAAAGGATCTAGAAAGGTTTTCAATAACTTCTTCTGTAGATGTTTCCTCTGTTCCTCTTAAAATACTAGTACCAATTTTTATAACCCAAGTTTTCATTTTATAAAATTAGAAATTAATTTTTCTATTTTCAAAGTTAAATTAAATTTTATAGGCAAGCCATCTCTATTTAATCGCTTAACTAATATGGTTTTTATATCACATCTATTCCCAACAATAATATCTGTAAAAATTCTGTCGCCAATAATGGCTATATTTTTTGGCTCTCTGCCAATTTCTTTGATAGCAGACAAAGTTACTTTTTTTCTTGGTTTTGATGCATTGTATTTATACCTTAAATTTAATTCTTTCGCTATTTTTGCGATTCTTTTTTTTGATGGATTATTACTTATTAGATATAAGGAGAAAAGTTTTTTAGATTCTATGATCCAATTTTTTACAGCTTTTGGGATCATATTAGATTTTCTATTTACTAGAGTCCCATCCACATCTAGCAATAAAGAATTAATTCCTTTTTGTTGCAATTCAGATTGAGAAATATTATATATTGGTAAATTTGAATCCCAATTGACTTTTAGGATAGATCTCATTGATTTTAAGAACTAATTTTTTTCAAGCTCACTTTCAATCAAAGGTTGAATTCTATCGAACTCATCATCTTCAACTAATGAGGCACCTTTGTTTTTTAATTTACCCACAATAAAAAAAGGATCTAGGGGTATATATAAACCATATTCTTGATCAAAAAGATTAAAGTTAACAAGCAATTCATAACTCTCACTGTCATCATCGACGTAATCTTCTTCTAATTCATCGTAAATTGGTTCTTCAAGTTCACCTGATACGGTTAATGTTACTGCTGATCTGATAAGTCTTAAATCATGTTCTTGAAGAACTGCTTCAGCATTTTTTAGTATTTGTTCATTTTTATCTATTTTCTCAATTAATTCAGGTTCATCTTTTTCATTTATCTTAAAAAGAGTTACTGGAGTATCAACTGGCGTTAATAAAGCATATTCTTGGCCTTCAACACTTACTAATTGTTCAAGATAACAAAATAACTCGTTTCCATTTGAGTCATTTAATAAAAGAGTCTGTGCATCATAATTATCATTTGAATTGGCTTCTTTCATTTAAAAATTATCGATCCTTATTAATATTAATATTTTATCTGAAGTTTACCAGCTATTTCTTCTAATTCAGGACCCTCTTCGATCCATTGTTCAAGTATTATTTTTGCTGAAAAACTATCAATCAATCCGGATTTATCTTTTTTTATTCCAAATCTTTCTGAAGATTCCCAAGTTGAACTATGTTCGTTGACATAAGAAAATGGAAGCTTTAATTCATTTGAAAGTAATTGACCGTAATTTTTACAGTCAATAGCTTGAGTGGTCATTTGACCTTCCTCATCTAGCGGAATACCCACAATAAAACCAGTCAAATTAAATTCATTTATATACTTTCTAATGATTTTAATCTCTTGATTATTTTCAAATCGTTTTACTGCTGGAAGTATATTTGATGTTATACAGAGGGGATCACAATAAGCTAATCCTATTCTTTTGGTACCTATATCCAAACTCAAAATTGACTTGGGTTTGGGTTTGCAAAATTTCACTTTGTTTTTAATGGAAAAGGAGATGGATATGGATTACCTTGTGGACTTAATTTTTCAATGATTGATTCCAAAGATTGATTTATTATATTTACTTGTTTGGCTTCATTCTTAATTATTGTGTTCCTAATAAGAATTATATCTTGATTTTTTTCTTTTATATTACACTCTTCGAGAAAAACATTTAATTGAGAATTTTCTTTATAGGTTTTTAAATATGAAACAGGTGATTTTTCAAAAAATCTTTTAATAAATTCTTTTAAAATAGAATTGAATCTCTTATCCCAATATCTACTTATAGTTAAAGTATAAATTTCCTCATTTTGATAATTAATATCTTTTAAAATTGTACATAAAACTGAATTTTCATATATTAAGGCACCACTCTTAGAATTATTTCTTTTAAGAATGTCGTCTTGATCAAAATCTAAAATATTTCTTATTAAGGGAGATTGATTTGACCTTATGAAATTAACTATTTTTAATATATTTTGTTTATTAATGTTTTGGAATTCATTAATTAATTTATAGGCATTGGTATTTTGATTTGTAGGTTTATTTAAATCAGAACCATCCCAAAGGATTATCTCTCCTAAAGGTTGAAAGCCTAATTCTCTTGAGTTTGATATGAGGTCAACATTATTTATATCTGAATTAATTATCCAACTTGAAGTTTTGATTTCTTTTATTGAGATAGATTTTTTTATCAATCCTAAAGTTAGTTGTTTATCTGTTAAAGAGCACTTGTTATTAATCAACTTGGGCTTAGATATTTTTAAGCAAGTCTCTTTTTTGTTTAAAGGAAAAATATTCAAATAACCAATAATTTTGTTTCCATATATAGCAATTATGCATTTATTTTTATTTTTCTTAAGATTATTTAAAAAAATTTTAAAGTCATCAAAGGTATTTATAATAGCCATCTTTAAAAACCAATTATTCAATTCTTTATTTTTAATATCTATTAAAAGGTTAATGTGCCTTATATGGAGTTCTTCAAAAGTTACTTCCATTCCTTTTTTAGATTGAAAAGAATAAGAGGTATCTTTTTTCATTTACTTTTTTTCTCTTATTAATACTATAGGAGTTTTTTCATCTCCATTGCCAGCTGGATTAGATATTAAGTTTCTTTTGAGTATTTTATTTACTTTTTTATTTGAACTAGCTAAGACTTTCACCCCTCCAAGATCATTAACATCGACTACAGCAACATCTATATTTAGATAGTTCGAGACCTCCTTACAAAATAAATCCGCATTGAGAGGACCCATAACTATACTCTTATCGTAAGGTGTAACTGTACCACTTATATCATCGATGAGGGAGGATTCCGAACCAGTTAACCTGTAAAACATTCCGTTAATACCAACTAATTTGAAGAGAAATCCAACAAATAGTGCTAAGGTTATTCTTGTGACTCCAATTTTATTTATTAGTAATTGCATGCCGCAAGCTGTTGCGAGACTGCTTGTAGGGTGAAAAAAATAACATAAAGCTTTCGAAAATAGACTATATTCTAAATTTTGAGGGGAAATATATCTATTTTGCATAATCGCTAGAGGACTCTCTCCGATCGTTAAAATATCATTTTTTTCTATAATCCCTTTACAGTATTCAATCACAGTATTTACTGGGTTATCAAAGCAACCAAGTAAATCAGTTTTAATAGCAAAAGCTTTATATTTATTATTTAAAGGAATTTCAAAAACTTCTATCGGTGTTTGTTTTTGACCATCTAAATTAATTAAGAAACAATCCTTATTATTTGAAATACCAAAATGTCCATAGTTCTCCCAATATATTTTTAACCATAGATATTTTATTTTTTTTCTAAAATTATTATTGCTAAATTTATATATGATTCTTACAAATAATTCTGAATTTGACTTGATAATTGTTGTTGGCCAGTAATTATTTAAATTCTTAATTTTATTATTTTCATAGATATAAATATCTTCTTGATAATTAAAATTTTGGCAATATTCGTTACCTTTACTTTTAAAGAAATCTAATTCAAAATTTATATTAGATACCATCGTCTCTTTGGTTTTACTTCTATTAGTTATTTTTAAATCAATAATTAATTCGTTTAAACCATCCTTTCTTTTGATTTTGTAATTTATAGGTACCAGATTTAACTTAGTTTTGGGTGAGTTTTTAATATATAAATCTGAAAGAATTAAAAAAATTAAAAGAACTAAGAAGATATTTATTAATATCATTTTTTTAAATTAATTTTTGTTTTTATCTTTTTTTTCAGAAATGATACTGTTGTATTCATTAAAACTTTCTACAGAAAATGACGTGTCTTCTATATCAATTCCCTTTAGTTCTCCTATAACTTTGTTTAATTCATCTATATTAATCATTCCATTTTTATCATATTGCACTTCTCCATTACTATTTAAAATAATGGTTTGTGGAATTAATCCGTTCCAATAATAATTAGGTTCATTTCTAAGATTAGACTTTTCTTTATCCTGTAATTCATCAGTAGTTAAAGCAATGATATCTATATTATTTCTCCATATCAAATCTAAACCGGATATTATCGGAGCCATAGCTTTACTATCTGAGCTGTCGTCAAGATAAAAAAATAAAACTGCGACTCTTTTATTTTTTAATGATTCCTGAAGAGTCGTCTGGGGAGGAACTATAGCCCCATTACCTGCATATATAGGAAAGATGTTGCCATCGTAACTATCAGAATCTCTAGAGGCATTTGCTTTATATGGACTTAAGAAAATTAATGCTATTAGGATCCATTGAACTATTTTCATTAAAGTTTAAAAACTTACTTTGAACTTGATCTTCCTAATCCTTGAAGGATTCCTTTCCCAACTAAACCGATAGCTTTGCCAACGACTTTTGTAAGGAAAGTTACGAAAAGATTACCGATATATTTTACAGCAACTTCTAACTGAGGTGCTACGGCATCTCTTATCTCAACTAACAATGTAACTTGTTTTTGTAGCCATTCTAGATTCTCTAATTCTTTCTCCCTATTTTCATTTTTGAAGTATCGGGTAAATTTCTTATCGATAATATCAATATATTCTCGTTTACTCTCATACAAGTAGATAGGCATATAAATATAGTCATGCCAGCGATTGTAGTTATTAATATTATTTCTAAATCTTTCGAAATTTCTTGTCGATTGTAATTCGGGATTTATAAGTACAGTCCTTAATTCAGGCCAAGAAGAACAAATATTAAAGATTTCAGAAGCTAATAAATTACAGTTTCTTATTGTCCAATTTGAAATTATATTTTCAAGGATCAAAAATGATTCTGTTTCATATAGAGGGAGTAATTTCCCATCATAGTCAAGAGCTTCATTTTTAATAATTGGCTCAATAAACATTATTGATTGATGTGACTCTCTATCTATCTCTTCGCAACTTACTTCACTATAAATAAAATCATTTATTGATATAGATTCGCCTCCTTTTTTTAATCGAAAATAGCTGTCTGTGATGTTTGAAATTGTATTAACTTTAAGTTCTTTTATAAGAGAATTTAAATCATCTTTAAAATCTTTCTCCTTATAGTTTTCCTTAATATTTTTAACTAAATTATCTAACTCATCTAACATTTTGCAAATTAGTCGTGAAATGAATTCTTTCTTTATCCCAGATAGAATTATTGATGAATTATTAAATTCAACCTGTAAGTTAGTAGAGCTATACCTTTCTTTTAGTCTATCTAAAATTAAATTCCATATTTCTATAGTGTTTTTATCTTTAATGAATACAGTATTCTTATTTTCAAGATTAATTTTATTTTCAGTGTAAACTGCCTCTGTATAAAGTTCTAGTGAATTACCCCATAAGAAAATTAGAAAAGATTTTGCAGTAATAAGTTCTCTTAATCTTCCTTTTAAAATGAATTTATAAAATTCTGGTGTTGAATCAGAGTTGACATATTTGAATATATAATTAATTTCAGAATCTATTTGTTTAAGACCTGAAGTTAGAATTTTTTGACTAAAAGAGAGAGGTTTATTTTTGTTAAATTTAACTTGGGAATTATTTTCAATATCAAATACCCTTCCTCCATTTAAAATGGTACCAATAGATTCAAGAACTTTTTCTGCACTGGGATTTAAAAGAAAACCTTCAGAATTTAACGATGGAAGGGTATTTGCTTCATTAACAAATTCGCCAGATAGAATTATAAGAAACTTTGACTCATTATATCTTTCTCTTAATTTTAATAATTCTAAACTTATAAGATCTTCTGATTGGAAATTAAGAACATTCCATATAACTAAATCCGGATTTTTATCACCTGTTCCATTATTAAAATTAATGTCTAAATTTTGGTCTAGTGATGTTAATTTAAGCGATAAAGATTCTGCTATTAAGCTTGGAGCAATAATCAATATCGGTTTTTTTGAAATTAATTCCAAGACTAGATTTCTTATCTCTTATACAAAATTAACTAACAATTACTGCAAATACCAGCCTTAAATCGATTTTTATACTTTTTTAGGCGTAGTAATTTCTATTTAAATCAATGTCATTTAATCTCTCTGATGACAATACATTATTCGCTTCGTAGATTGTGAATTTATTTTCATAAAGAGCTTTACCTACAATTACTCCAAAGAGTCCAGAGTTTTCAAATTTTACTAACGATAATAAATCAGAAATTGAACCAACACCTCCTGAGGCTATTACTGGAATATCTGTAATTTCAAGTATGCTTTTTATGAATTCTTCATTTGTCCCTTCTAACGTCCCATCTGTATTTATATCTGTAACAATAAAACTAGCAATTTTAAATGAAGAAAACTCCTTTACTAGATCTGTGGCAAAAATATTAGATTGCTCAAGCCAACCCCTTGTACTAACTTTTCCATCTTTTGCATCTATACCAACAATTATCCTTCCAGGAAATTTATTTGATAAGTCTTTAACTAGCTCTTTATTTTCTATTGCAGAGGTTCCCATGATAACTTTCTCAATACCATAAGAAAATAATTGTTCTATCCTTTCTTGAGACCTTATCCCCCCACCTATTTGAATTGGTATGTTAACTGTTTTTGCAATCTTTTTTATTGATTCATCGTTTGTTGGGGATCCAGATTTTGCAGCATCCAAATCAACTATATGTATATATTTTGCCCCTTCGCTTTCCCAAAATTTAGCTTGTTCATGAGGCTCTTTGGTGAAGTCTTTTCTTTTATTAAAGTCGCCTTTAAAAAGCCTCACACACTTACCATTCATTAAATCAATTGCTGGAATTAGGTCCATAGAATCATCCTTTTCATTAATTACTTATTAGTAGTACTATTCAATATGTAATTCTATTTAAGATTACTACTTCAGTTAAATATTTTTTGAATATGAAAATTCTTGTAATGGGTGGCACTAGATTTGTTGGCAAGTCTTTGGTTGGAAAGTTATTAAGTAAAAATTATGATATTGATATTTTCACGAGAGGTAATAAAAGTAATCCTGAAAAAACAAATTTAATTAAAGGTGATAGAAATAATTCAGAAGATATCGTCAAGCTAAGAAATGAAAGGTATGATGTTGTTTATGATATTTCTGGACGAGAGTTAGAACAAACCAAACTTCTTATAGAAAATTTAGATAACTCTTTCCAGAGATATATATATGTCAGCTCTGCAGGTGTTTATAAAGATAATTGTGAACTACCCTTATCAGAAGTTGATCCAATTGATCCAGAAAGTAGGCACAAAGGAAAGTTTGAGACAGAAAATTGGTTAAAAAACCAAAAAATTCCTTTTACAAGTTTTAGACCTACATATATTTATGGACCAGGAAATTATAATAAAATTGAAAATTGGTTTTTTGAAAGGTTATTTACTAAAAAATCTATACCAATCCCTGGTGACGGTTCTTTAATTACTCAGCTAGGCCATGTTTCGGATCTAACTGATGTAATGATTAGGTGCATAAATTTTGAAAATTCCACAAATAATATTTACAACTGTTCAGGTGAAAAAGGAATAACAATCAAGGGTTTAATTTATTTCTGTGCGAAGGTTCTTGGATTAAACCAAAATGAGATTTCTTTAAGATCATTTGATTATCAAAAATTAGATCCTAAGTCTCGAAAGGGATTTCCAATTAGATTAAATCATTATCAGACAAATATCTCTAAGATAAAACGTGATTTAGAGTGGGCTCCAACTTTTGATTTACTTAATGGTCTAAAAGATAGTTTTGAGAATGATTTTAATAATAAAAAGAGTGAGGAGTTTGATGAAAATTCAGATGATATTCTTTTTAGTTCTTAAATAGCCTAATAAAGTCACAAAAGTCATAATGAATCCTAACCAATAAAAAATTAAAGCCAAATTATTCAATAAGCTAAATTTTAATGGTGTAAAGAAGGTAATTACTGAAATAAAAAAGAAAAATGTTTTATATTTTCCTAAAATTGATGCTGGTAAACCGTCTTTTGTAGAGTTCCTTAGGCTAGAGATAATTAATTCTCTAAATAAAATTAATGACAAAGACCAGAAGGGTATAAAATTATTTTTACAAAGGAAGGTCAAAGGAATTAAATAGAATACTTTATCGCTTAAGGGATCAAGGATAGCTCCTAATCTGGTTTTAAGATTGAATTTCCTTGCAATTAAACCGTCAAAATAATCAGTTAAACCTCCAATAATAATTAATATAAAGACATAAAAAGGCCTGTTAATTTCTAAAAAAAGTATTAATGGAAATACAAGCAAAAGGCGAGATAACGATAATAAATTGGGAATATTAAATGCCAAATTTTTAAGATTTTTTCTTAATAACAAATCAGTTTTTGTATATAAAAAATATATTACACTCTCAACAAGCATAAATTTTTAGTAAAAATTATAAATGTTTTTTGAAGATAGATTCTAAAATTTAATTTAAATCTGAATCCTAAAGATTATAAACTCAACTTCTCTTTATGAATGATGATGTTTTATATTACAAAATTATTCCTTACCTCTAATGCAGTCTCATAGCCTAAAGCTATCTCCAGGATCTGATTTGATAAATTCAATTAAAGAATATTCTTTATCGAATAATTTATACGGGTATGTTTCTGGAGTAGTTGGTAATCTTAGAACAGTTTGTATTCAATGCCCAGGTAATCAAGAGATAAATAAATTTGAAGGAAATCTAGAGATAGTTTCTTTAAACGGACATTTTAATAAAGGAGATGTGCATTTACATTTGAGTTTCGCAGATGAGGGATGCAATGTCTTTGGCGGGCATCTTGAGGAGGGATGTATTGTAAAAAAAGGTACTGATATATTATTACTTTCTTTTGAACAGAAAATTATTAATATCTCAAATCATGATTTAATCGCTAATGAATCACGTGTAAAAGCATATATTTTAAAGGATTGTCCTTGGTCAAAAAGAGCAATTAGGTTGCTTAATTCTTTATCTATCCCTCATGAAGTTACTTTGATAGACAATGATGAGAGCTTTCAAAAATTAATGGCTCAAAGTAGCCATAATACTTTCCCTCAAATATTTTTGGATAATAAATTTTTTGGAGGATATGATGAACTTTCAGAACAAGCAAAGTTGGATAACTTAATTTCATTTAAGTAATCTAAATTTTTAACTATCACGATTTGTAAGCTTTTCAGCAACTAATTCGTCCTCTAACTGCTTTATTAATCTTGATACAAGACTTTGAAATTCTGGCTGACAGCCTTTAAATGCAGCTTTATGTCTTATTGGCTCATTTCTAGTTCTTAAATCAGTAAGCATTAATTGTAATGCGTCAATTTTGGGATTTATTTTCATAGTTTTAATTTATATATTTACATCTTTTAAATCATTTGCATAGCTTTTTTAAAAGAAATCTTTTTATTATCATTCGAACTTGTAACTTCTATTAATTTATTTATGGATTCTTTGTTTTTTAAAGAATCCATACAACATTTCGCAACTAATCTTCTTGGGATTGATCCATTAATTTGAGTATCCTCCTTTGAATAATTTATATTTTCTGATTTAATATCTTCAATTTCTTTTAATCCTCCAGGTCTAATAATAGTCCATTCGAAATTTGAATTTCGTAGAAAGTTTTCACCTAATTTCTTCCAAATAAGAATTAAACCAAACAAGTTTAATGGGTGAAATAACTTTCCAGTACAAAGAGAACTTACCAAAATAACTCTCTTAATGCCAACTCTTTTGCAACTCTCCAATTGCCTATATACACCTAATGCATCAACCTTTGCAGGACCGGTTAAATCTATTGATGCTCGCGCACCAGTAGCAATTATCAAAGCATCAATATCTTTTAATGCTTTATCAAGTTCTTTTTTATTGTCTAATGAAACTCTAATTGTTTCCAAACTCTCTAATCCTTCTGAAACTTTTGAATTCTTTCTAATAATTTGCCTAACTTTATACCCTTTTTTAATTGCCTCTTCAGAAATCCTATAACCTGTTTTCCCAGATGCACCTGTAATTGCTATTTTCATGATTAAAAAACTAACTAAATTATTATATAAATTTCTTAAGGCTTTTTACATATAAATTTCTTTTTTCTTTTGGGATAAAGAGTCCGACACAAATAACATTTTGTTCCATCACAGCCTCTTGCTGTACAGTACTCTCTGCCATAAAAGATTATTTGCAAATGTAAGGTATTCCAATCATTAATAGGAAATATTTTTTTTAGGTCTTTTTCTGTTTGAACTACGCTATCTCCATTTGATAGACCCCATCTTTGTGACAACCTGTGTATGTGAGTATCGACTGGGAATGAGGGTATTTTAAATACTTGAGACATTACAACTGATGCTGTTTTATGACCTACCCCTGGCAGAGATTCAAGCTTCTCAAAAGAATCTGGGACCGTACCATTATGCTTCTCAATCAATAGTTTAGATAAGTTGTAGATGTTCTTTGATTTTTGATTAGATAGACCTAAAAATTTTATGTATTCGTAAATCCCATTAATACCTAGCTGCATCATCTTTTCTGGATTATCTGCAACCTTAAATAACCTTTTTGTTAATTCATTAACTTTTTTATCTGTTGATTGAGCACTTAAAACTACGGCGACTAGAAGTGTATATGCATTTGTATGATCAAGGGGTATTGGAGGCGATGGATATAGCTTTTTGAGTTCCTTGCTTATTATTTCTGCTCTTTCAGACTTTCTCATTAAATTTGAAAATTGATTGATGTATAAAATTATACAAGAGATATTTTTGTATAATATTTTCTGCTAATTTAATATATTTAAAGAATAAAAATTTTGTGAAAAATGATGCGTTAATAATTGATGATCTGCATCATAAATATGATAAGCGAGAATGTTCAAATTGGATATTAAACGAAATTAACCTGAAAATTGAAAATGGCGAATTATTAGGGTTGCTTGGTCCTTCTGGTTGCGGAAAAACTACTCTTTTACGATTAATTGCTGGGTTCGAATACCCATCTAAAGGGAGAATTTCTCTAAATGATAAGGAAATTTCAAGTAGGGAAAAAATTCTTAGTCCTGAGAAAAGAAATATTGGTATGGTTTTTCAAGACTATGCACTTTTCCCTCACTTAACTGTTTTGGAAAATGTAATTTTTGGTTTGAAAAACAAAAAAGACAGATCTAGAGTTGATTATTTATTAAATGTTGTTGGTCTTGATAGTTTTGTTGGAAGGTACCCACATGAACTTTCTGGTGGTCAAAAACAAAGACTTGCAATTGCAAGAGCTCTTGCTCCAGGTACAAATTTTATTTTATTAGATGAACCTTTTTGTAGTCTTGATATGCATGTCAAACTAAAATTGAGAAGTGAACTTCCTAATATTCTAAAAGGTTGTAATGCAAGCGGATTGATGGTTACTCATGATCCGGAAGAAGCAATGTCAATTTGCGATAAAGTCGCCGTTATGAATGATGGAAAAATACATCAAATTGATTCACCAATTAACCTTCTAAATAATCCCAAGACCATATTTGTTAGTAGTTTTATTTTGGGCAATAATATTATTAGTCTCAAAAAAAATGGTAATTCATATATTTCTTGTTTAGGTGAAATAAATTGTTCAGAGTATTTGAAAAATACAAGTATCAAAAGTATGTCAATTTCGCCTAAATTTATTTCAATTAAAAGGTCAGAATCTGGTGATGCGATTGTTATGTCTAAAGAATTTCTTGGAGAATTTCTTTTATATAAAGTATCTATTAATGGATACATATTAAGGGTTAGAACTGATATTAATAATCTTCTAAATAATGGTGATAAATGTTCTCTTTCTATTAATAAAAATATTTATTATTTTTTATATCCTGGAGCACATAAGGTACATATATAGAATTTATTTATAGGCAATTACACTTGCCTCCCTTCCAATTAGAGCATTTTTTCTTTTTACATTTCTTTTTTTTACTTTTATATATTTTTTCAGTTAATAGCAGTTCAGAAAAACTGTACTCTAAATTCATTTATAGTATTGCGAGTGATTTTCATTATCATATTATTTAATTTAATTTAAAGGATTTATTAATTACTAATTTATACAAAATGTTGTATTATTCATTTAGATACTTTGTTGAATATGAATGAAAATAATTTAAGAACAAAGAAATTAATTAATTTTGGTCCATCTGGAAGAGCTGTTGCTCAACCGATAGACAATAGTTTATTAGATAACATTTTTGAACATCTAACAATGGAAAGATATGCAAATGTTCAATATTTTTCTATGTATCTATGGTTTCAAGAACGTGATTTAAATGGATTTGCCTCTCATTTTCTAAGTGAATCACAAGGCGAACTGGAGCATGCTCAGAAATTTGCAGATTACTTAATCGCAAGAGGACAGAGCGTTAAATTAGATGAAATTCCTTCACCCGTTCAAACATGGGATTCTATAGAGGAGCTGATTTCTTATTCTTTTAATATGGAGGCTGATTTAACTTCATCTCTACAACAACTTTATTCCATTTCAGAAAGAATTTTAGATACAAGAACTAACGTATTTTTAGATCCTATTATAGAGGCTCAAACACAATCAGAAGATGAATTTGCGAACATACTGGGCAAGGTAAAGTTTGCTTCTAATCAACCTTCGGCAATATTACTAATAGATAGTGATTTAAAGAAAAAATAAATTACTTTCAAATTTATTTTCATTCAATGTCCTTTTGGTTATTTCAAAAAGTAAATTCGAAAAGTTAATTTTCTCATTATTTTTATTTAAGAGTTCAGCTATTTTATGAATCTCTTTAACTCTTTTAAAAATATTTTTGTTTTCAGCAAATAATCTTCCCTTCAATGCTTTATTTTCTGTAGTTTTATAGGATTGCTTGATATTTCTGAGTCTATTCGATAAAACATCAATTTCCATTAACAAGTTGTTTGTAAGTGATTGTGATTCCTTCATGTTTTTATAGCGGCGATGTTTCAATAAAAGAAGGGGCAACACTGACTGTTTGGGTCCCGATAGGAGCTATTAATAACTCAGATGATCTTAATTTAGAAATTAATCTTGTTGATGTTACTCGTGTAGAACCGATTAATTCGCCAATCCTTTCGTGAGTTAACCTAAAAGGTAACTCACACCATTGGCCACATCTTTTACCAAGACGATTTACTAGTATTGAAAACAAGGCTTGTAATCGCTGCTCTGCATTTCCTAAGTGTCTAATCCTAAGGAGTTGCAAAGTCCATTCATTTACTGCATCGAAACCCATATTCTCATCAATATTTACATTGCTATGAAACGACAAATCTGTTAGTGCTTCAACGCAGACACCTTCGCTACATAAAAGGTCTGTCCTTAATTGATCTCCTGATTGTAAAAATGCGAGCGTCATTCCTTCAGTTTCTTCACAAGGACAATAAACTCTTGCAATTCCACTCTCGACTTCTAGGCAAGTCCCTCTTGGTCTTGATGAAGGATCTATTAATACAGATTGTCCAGTAATTATCCTTACTAATTTTGACGGAGATTCTCCATAACTATGGAAATTCATTAATTTAAATATGATAATGAGAATTATTATCAATTATGCACTATAAATTTACTTATTGCAATAGATTCTCATTATCATCGAATATCTGAAGTTTTTCTTTACATAGTATTTAGCAATATAATTTAGATAGAATTGCTAAAAATTTTATTTTTGATGAGCGTAAATAGAGTTTGTTTTAATTGTGGAAGTTCTTCGTTTGTCTCAGATCGTTCTTTAGGAGGTAAGATTGTCTGCTCTAAATGTGGATCTTCTTCATTTAAAAAAAAATCCTCTTCATTTTTAAAAAGCAAAAAGTTTGTATTCCTTGCTATTGCCATAGCTATTTTTATAATTGTTATTTAGATAATCTGTTTATATTCCAAAGTCCATTATTTTTAACCACCTCTACATCAATGCCGTATAACTTATTAAGATTCTCACTATTTATAACTTTATTTTGATGGCCATCAGCGATTATCTTGCCATCTTTTAGCATTAGGACGCGATCATATATTCTTGTAATCATAGAGATATCATGAGTAACGCAAAATATTCTGGTATTTAATTTTGATAATTCATTAATCTTATCAACAACAAAAAACTTTGATTTATAATCTAAATTTGCAATTGGTTCATCTAGGATCAAGATATCTGGTTTTTTTATTAACGCCCTAGCAATGAGAGAAATTTTTTTTTCTCCATCTGATAAATATGAAAAATATTTTTTAGATAAATTAGAAATATTCATTTTCATCATTATTTTTTGAACTTTATAAGAGTCTCTTTCAGATTTATTTTGTACGTAACAATACCTTCCATATAGTCCACTTAAAATTAAATCAAAAACTTGCAGATTTGGATTTATTCTATTTTTTATATCATTATTTACGGTACTTATTCTTTTTCTTAGTTCCCATAAATTTATAAGTTCTTTGCCAAATATTTTTAATTTTGATTCATTAGCTATTACAGGATAAATGTTTCTATTAATTACTTCTATTAAAGATGATTTACCTGAGCCATTTGGTCCAATTAATATTACATTTTCTAAATACGATATCTTTAAATTTAAATCTTTAATTACTCTAAAGTCATTTTTAAAACAATTTATATTTTTTGCCTCAAACCAAAAGTTATTAACCACTAGAACTTATTGCTCCAAAATATAATTAATTGAATTGAGCTTAAAATAAATATCAAAAGATAAAGCCAATTCAACCATGAAGGTCTATTTACTTTCTGCATAAATTATATTAATAACATAAAAAATATAAGCGGAGCAGCAAATCGTATAAATGTTTTTCTTATGATATTCAAATTATTTATGATTTCTAATTTCTTTACCTCAGGTGGATATTTCATTATAACTTTTTCGTATACATTGAGATTTTGAGTTTTATTAATATTTCTCCAAGGTTCATCTTTATCTTCAGACTTCTTATACCATTTCCAAAAGTAATTTATTATTCTATCTTCTCCCAATAATTTTATTTCATCTTTACTTACATATCCCATATTGTGATTATATGTTTGCGTTTTTAAAATCATATAATCCTCATCAAATATCTTATAAAAAATCTTTCTTTGATTCTCTTTAAATAATAAGAGGTTGTTAAGTAGTTTATTTTGTAGAAATTTCCTATAGTGCCTAACTATTACTCTTGCTTTGTTATCTCCTAGTGGAATATGATCTAAAACTTGTAAATATCTAGCTGCAGAAGGATCTCCTTTATAAATTAATATCCGTCCAGGTGGGATGTATTTTATCCGGATAAATTCATTTTTAGGGTTGTTCTTGTAGTAATAAATACTTTCAATATATTTAGGTGTAACATTAATTTTCTGGTTGAAACTAACTAATACATTTTTATTAACATCTTTATCAGGAATTGTATCGCCGTGAACCCAAAATAGATGAAGGATATCTAAGTGATTTTCAATTATCCTTGACCAATCACATTTAAAGTCGACTAATGCTTCTTCAAATACATAATCCTTTTCTGAAAAACCATTATCAGTTAAATCGTAGTTAATTATTGGTGAATCTTCACTAATATTGTTTAAATCGGTGTCGGATTTTTTTGAGTAATGTACAAAAATATATCCATTCTTTTCTAGAGCTTTGTATTGAGATAAGTGAATTCTTTTGGCGTAGTTATCGTAGTTATTATCAACTATGTGACTACATGTTATTCTATCCAGATTTTGGCAACTTCCACCAGATGAGAATTTAGCTCCATGATATGGACAGGTTATAACTCCATCTGATAGTGTTCCTCCAAAAAAAGAGGCTCCCCTATGTGGACAAATATTTTTAATGCACCTAACGTTTTCATTCTCATCTCTATAAAGAACAAGAGGCTCATTATAGAGTGAAAAATAATTCAGCTGATTTTTTTTTAGTTCTTTTGAAGGACAAATTGCATACCAACCAAATAAACCTATTTTTAATTCATTTTGATTTTCTCTAATATCTAACGAGTCAATTTTTACTACCGTTCCTTTTTTAAATGGCTTAAGAACGGTATTAAAGTCTTTTGATTTAAAAAAATTAATTTGTCTGTTTTCCATAAATTAATTTCTTTTTTAATTGACTGTTTATCTTTCGGAACTATAACCCAAGTAAATAATCAATTTCTTATAAAAAGAAAATTCTCTATTATTTGTAGCAATAATTATATAGTTATTGAAGAATATTGATTCCCTACCGTATTTATGTATCTTAATGTCATGTTTTTTGTATCTTTTGTGATTCTTTCAAATTTTTTATGTAATCAATAGCATCATCAATATTTTTGTGGAAATTACACTGGCCTAAATAACAACCTATAAATCTTAAGAATTTTCTCTTGCCACCACTAATCTCATATCTATGTATTGTTCCCCCATCTATAGGAGCGTATATAAGTTCTGGTAGTGCCATATTTAATTTGTATTTAATTCTCAATTAAACAATAATTCATGTTCAAATACATTTCCATAGCTCAATCATATATTTAATAATTAATTTACTTATTTTTGGATAATTATTTATTGAATACCAAAGTATTATTTGTTATTTATTAATTATTGATAGGGACTTTACTATGCCAAAAGCATTTAGGCGTTTTTTAAAAAAACTACCAAAAAAAATTCAAACTTTAAAGTACTCATTTAGAGAATTTTTATCTTCAAAAATATGAAATAGCTGTTAAGTTCAACAATTTTTTAATTTCTATATTTTTAATAAAACTTGGTCCGCAAAGTTAAACTCTAAACTATATTAATCCTGCAATTTATGAAATTTTATGATCAAAAGATTTTTTACTATATTCATTTTAACTTTGCTTCTTCTATTTAATAGTCCAGTTTACTCATTAGATACTTCCTCTAAAACTCTTGAAAAGTATACTAAAAAGATTTCTAATAAATTCACTAGAACTTATTGCAACACTACCAAATTCGGGATTTCTTATGATGGAGCTTTGGCATTTGCTATTGGAGAGACTAATAAGGAATTTAAAAATAATAAATTAAATAAGTATATAGATTATTCTCTATTAAAAAATTCAATAGTTAATGATTTAGAAAATAATTGCCAAGTTTATGATTTTGCTATTAGTAAATTAGAAAATTTAAAATTCAACTAGAAAAATGTAAATTGTTAAAGTCTTATTTTTTACCTATCCAATCATTGGGTTTCTCCATCATCCATTCGAAAACCCCCTTAGCATCAAGGTTTTTAGATGCATAAACAAATAAAACTGGAAATATTAAAATTACTGAGCCAATAACTGCTAACTCTATCTTGCCGATCCCCATCTCAGTTACTGTTAAAGCAAAATAATTAATCATTATCTTTATTGAATTAAAAATTATATCTACATAATTTACAAAAAATTTTAATTCTTTCACTTTTATATGAGAAATCTTAATTTTTTATAGTGAAAGATATTTGTATAAAGTACCTATTTTATTGGTGCAGACTTTTTAATAATTTTAATAATATGCTTTTATTTGATGGTTATGAATCATGAAATTATTATTTTCACACCTATTTTTATAGTATTGATTGGTTTTATAGTTATTAGAATTTTAAAGAAAAGAAAGAGATCAGCTAAAAGTATTTATAAATTAATAGATGATTTAGAAAAAAAATACATTTATTAAATTTTTTTTTAGAAAAAATTAATCAAATTCTATACCAACTTCTTCTTTTAAATCTCTCTCCAAATCTGGAAGATGTGGTTCAACCCAATGTTCTTTGTTATCAATACCAGCTGCATTTACATAATTCATAATGTGTTGATCCACTTGCTTGTAAAGATCATGCAAATTTAAATCCATACGAATATCATGCGCAATTTCAGAAACTTGTTTTTCAGTTAGACAATGATCTGGATGAAGTAAATCACAACATGGAATTCTTTTCTCAATCAATTCATTCAGATTGATTTTAATTTCGTAATCTTGATGAACAGTCATTTATTTTATATCTTTAATTTTATTCTAATTATGTTTAAATTTTTGTATATATTTAGTCAAGAAACAAAGTTTTTTTATGAAGTGAATAATTTTAAATAAATAAATCTTCTAAATCTTTATACAAATCATCATTTTCTTTTTCTTTAGGTTCAAAGTGATCTATTGAAATTTCTTTTTTTGAGGTGTAGAAAAGATATCCAAGGGCTCCTAAAAGTAAAGTTGTTGGTAAAATCATGAGCATTTAATTGACTTATAATGAATATAGTGCAACACTTACTATAGTCAAGTGCTGAACTTTAATTAATTTATAAATGCCTACCAAGAAAAAAAGAGTTGGTTTTATCCCTAGAGAAGATGTTATGAGAATAATTGATAAGTTGAGTATCGAGAACAATTTAAGTAATTCAAAAATAATAAGTATTTTGGTAGAGGAAGCTCTTTCTATAAGGGGCATATTTAATAAAAATAATGGTAAAGCAACTCCATCATTTCAACTTCCTAAATCTCATCCACAAATCTTAACAGATAATTCTGCTAACTTTATAGATAAATCAGAACCTCAAATCGATACTAAATTAGTAAATCATCTTAATCCAGGTGATTATACCCAATTAAATGAAGTAAATAACGAGGCTTTTGACTTGAATACTTATAAAAAGTTTTTATCATTCCTTAAATTTCAGGAAATGACAGAAAAATATGATACATAAAAAGTGTTGCTTAGTGCTGTACTGTGCGTTAAATTAGAATTGCATTTATAGGTGATTTTTGTATTAGAAATTATTTACTACCATTTCAAAAAACCTTAATAAAATTTATCCATAAAATATTTATTCCTATGAATTCATCTCTCCCAGTTTTATCTGTAAATCTACTCCCTCCAGATAAATTATATTGTAATTTTAGTTATTGGAGTTCTTTGTTCTCTCAGGATATGCAAATTTTATGGGATAGAGCTCATGGAGTACCTTTAGAAAAACTGCCAAAAGGGGTTTCTGATATGATTTTTCCGTATTTATTGCTTGCACTTTCAGACTATAAGACTTCTCAAATAAATAAAATGAATGGAATAGGATTAGATAATCTATTAAGCCTTTGGTTTGATAAATACTTATTAAATAAAAATGGTTACTTCGAGCTAATTAAAAAATAATTTTACATCAGATTTATAATGTTAAGTTTGGTTGCCATCAAAAATGTATTGCCACTTAAACTTTTTTAAGTGATTCTTTTCGAATTGGCACATCAATAATCTTGCTATAAATAAATTAATTGGTTTGATGATGAATTATTTAAACTTCTGTTTAGCAAATATATGCTTGGTCGTTTTCATAATGCTAATCAGAAGAGATATAAAAATTATAAAAGCAAGATAAATGAAATTTAATTCAAAGACCCTAAGCTTGATATTAAATATATTATTTTGCTTATTTATATTTATTATTTAAATTTTTAGTCTTCATTCATTTTTTTTTTTAATATCAAAAATTAATATTCAAGTTTGGTTGACTTTTATTTTTAATGAGACGATAATGACAAAAATAAAATTTTATTGTGAATCCTCTTTCAGATACTTTTGATGATTTTGTTGATGATCTACTTTCATCCGATGTTAATTTGTTAAAAGGGGAACTTGATTTTCTTCTTATGCAACATTTATTTAATACTATAGATTTGAAGCTTATAAATAAAAATGAAACTAATGATGACCATTCATTGGCTGCTTAAATTTTTATGAAATATTTTTATGAAAAGTTTTGGGTTCCAGTTTTTGGTTTTATTTTATCTAAATTTGTTTTTTTAATAGAAGGTAAAAAGCATGACTCTAAAAATAAAAAAGAAATAGATTAACTACTTTTTTCTTCATAAAGTATTTTTAAATACATAAATTAAGTGAATATATTTTGATAACAACAAAAGTAGTGCTTTAAATTTATGAACATATGCAAGGTTGATATATGTAGTTATTGCTTTTTAGCAAATAAAAATGAACAAAAATTATATATTGAAGCCTTATACAGTTCATTATCGTGATTTTCAAAATATAAGATTAGAAAATTGTTTTTATGCTTTTGACGCTTATGAGGCTAGAACTCTAGCAATGGAATTTAATAAATATATCAATGAACATCCAAACAGTATAGACCTAATAAGATGCGAAAAATGAATAAAAGTTTTTAGTAACCTAAAGTAATTTATTTAAACGCTTAAGAATTTATCAATAACTGATTGACTCAACTCACTAGTATTTCCGCTAGCAACGATACCCCCTCGTTGCATAGCATAATATCTATTGGCTTGCCTTACAAAATGCAAGTGTTGTTCAACCAGTAAAACACCAATTCCTGTTTCTCTAATAATCTGATTGATTGCATTTTCAATATCTAAAACTATATTCGGCTGAATGCCTTCAGTTGGCTCGTCAAGTAGTAGAAGCTGAGGTTTGCCCAGCAAAGCTCTTGCAATAGCTAGTTGCTGTTGTTGTCCTCCACTAAGATCTCCCCCTTTCCTTGGTAAAAAATCTTTTAGGATTGGGAAGAGATCATAAATAAATGGATCTATTTTCTTGTTCTTAGATAAGCCACCTGGCAGAGACTCCATTCCTAACATAAGATTTTCTTCAACTGATAGATATGGAATAATTTCCCTCCCTTGAGGAACGTAAGCCATTCCTTTCCTAGCCCTCTGATGAGGCGCTTTTCTGTTGATATTTTCGCCAATCAAATAAATATCGCCTTTTTTTTGTTTTAGTAAACCAATAAGAGATTTCAATAAAGTTGTTTTGCCAACTCCATTTCTTCCAATCAAACAAACCATTTCTCCTGATTGAACATTTAAATCTACATCTCTGAGAATATGACTTTCGCCATAATATGTATTCAATGATTTGATTTCTAGTAAGTTTTTCATAACTAATCCTCAGGCCTACCTAGATAAACATCAATAACTTTTTGGTCCTTTTGTATAGTTTCCATTGTCCCCTCGCATAATACTGTGCCTTGATTTAATACTGAAACATTACTATCAAGTCTTCTTATAAATTCCATATCGTGATCTATTACAACTACAGTATTTTCTCCTGATAATGATTTTAATAAATCAGCTGTAAGATCAGTTTCTTCATCAGTTAAACCAGCAACAGGTTCATCAACTAACATTAAATCTGGCTTCTGTCCTACTAACATGGCTATCTCGAGCCATTGTTTTTGGCCATGTGATAAAGAACCAGCTTTAGAATCAACTTTTTGAGCCAAATTGATAATCTTCATAAGACGTTCAATCTCATTAAGCTGCTCATCCTTAATACTTTTATTTATAAGGTTTAAGGGACTTTTAGGAGTTGACACTGATATTTCAAGGTTTTCTTTAACTGTTAGATTTTCAAAGATTCTTGGACTTTGGAACTTTCTTCCCACTCCAAGTCGAGCAATCTTATGCTCCTTTCTACCTACTAAAGATTTTCCTTTGAAAATTACTTCACCTTTTGTTGGCTTAACCTTTCCAGTTATTACATCAAGAAATGTTGTTTTACCTGCCCCGTTGGGTCCTATTACAGCTCTTAATTCTCCTTTCTTTAAATTTAAATTAAGTTTGTTGAGAGCTAAAAAACCCTCGAAACTAACAGTAATATCTATTAAATTTAGAAGATCTTTATTATTCATTATTACCCTCCTTATTGTTAACTTCTAAGCTTGGATAGGTTTCAATCTTCCTTTTCATGCCAAATCTTTGAAGAAGATTCCTAGGGCCATCTCCTTGAATCCATCCTAAAACTCCCTCTGGCAGAGCTGTTACAACTAAGATAAATAACCCACCTTGGATAAACATCCAGCTAGCAGGTAAAGCTTCACTTACTAAACTTTTTGCATAGTTGATGAAAACTGCTCCTAGTATTGCTCCCAATAAAGTCCCCCTACCTCCAACAGCAACCCATATAACCATTTCTATAGAAAAGGGAACTGTCATAAATTGTGGTGATACTATTCCAGACTGAACAGTATATAAAGCTCCCGAAATTCCAGCGAGACCTCCAGCAATAGAAAATATTATAGTCTTGAATATAACTGGGTTATATCCTGTAAACCTAACTCTTGGTTCATCATCTCGTATTCCTATAAGAATATTTCCAAATCTTCCTCTAACTACCCACTTTGCAAAAAACCATGCGGCTATTACTAGTATGGCCGTTATCCAAAAGAATATTCTTTGCATGGACTCAGAACCTACCATCTGACCAAATAGTTGTGTTACATCTGTTTTTAATCCATTTGTTCCATTAATTAGTTTTTGTTGTCCATTAAAGAAGTTAAAGAATACAAGAAGAGAAGCTTGAGTAAGTATAGAAAAATAAACCCCTTTGATTCGATTCCTGAAAACAAGAAATCCAATTAAACCCGCAATCAATGCTGGAATTATCCAGATAGCGAAGAAGGTGAAAATTGGCGATTTAAACGGTTCCCAGAAAAAAGGCAATTTTTCAACACCATATAAAGCAAAAAATTCAGGAATATTATTTGGGAATTCAGAAGAGCTGGTTATTTGCAAATACATTGCTGCGCAATATCCACCTAATGCAAAAAATATTCCTTGTCCAAGACTTAGTAAACCTGTATATCCCCAGATAAGATCTACACCAAGAGCAACTATGGACAAAGATAAGTATCTACCAAGAAGATTTAGTCTAAATACAGGGAGTAAGGTTGGTGCTGCAATAATTAGAGCTATTAATATTATCCAGAATGATAATACTATTTTTCTATCAAATTTAAATTTACTTAGAGACATTAGTTTTCCACCATCCTGCCTTTTTGAGGAAATAAACCAGTGGGTTTAAATTGCAAGAATATAACTATTAATGCAAATATCATTACTCTTGCCATACTTGTTGTTGCGAAAAAGTTGATTGTGTTTGATAGTGGTAAAGGCATATCTGGCCATATTGATAAGAGCCTTCCAGCTCCAATTAAATCCGTCATTATTCCAATTCCAAAGGAAGCTAGTACTGTACCTAATAAATTTCCTACTCCTCCCAGCACTACAACCATAAAACAACCAACTATATAATTTCCGCCAACATTTGGTCCTACAGAACCTAATAGTGATACGGCTACTCCAGCAACTCCTGCTAAGCCAGATCCTATTCCGAAGGTAATTATATCCACTTTTTCAGTAGATATCCCAAGGCAGTCACTCATTTGTCGGTTCTGAGTAACTGCTCTAATACGCATCCCCCAAGCACTTTGATTAAGAAATAATGTAATTGCTATTACAGAGACAAGTGTAATTACAATTATCATTAATCTTGTTTTAGGAAATGCAGTTCCTAAAATTTCTACCTGACCTCTCATCCATGAGGGAGCTGTTACATCAACATTACGAGCACTCGCTCTACTTAGTTTGCTTACAGTGGATGAAATAACGCTACCGGTGAGAACCCCAGTTAAAGCAGCCAATATCCAAGAACTAAATTTAAAATATTTGAAATTTATTGATTCTTTTATTTTTGGTGGAAAAGTTGCTGGTAAAAATAAACCAATTATAAGGCTTATAACTAGACCGGTCCCATAAGCCAATGGTACACTTCTGACAAATTGTTGAAGAATTAAACTAACGCCCCAAGTGGCGAGAAGAGTTTCTAGTGGACTTCCATAAAGCTTCCTTATTATAGTTTTTTCCAGGAGAATGCCGACTATTCCACTAACAATAAATGCAAGGAAAATTGAAACTATTATGTATGAATTATAGAAGGGTTTTAATATAGGTAATTTGAAAATTAATTGTGTAACGTATGTTGTGTAAGCTCCAAGCATCATAAGTTCACCATGGGCAAGATTAATAACACCCATGAGACCAAAAACAATCGCAAGGCCTAATGCAGCAACAAGTAGTACAGATCCGATCGCAACACCATTAAAAAGACTGTCGAGAAGTAACTCCAATTTGAAAATGAAAATATTTGTTTATATAAAATAAAAGGAGGTGTTAACCTCCTTTTATTTTGAAGCATAGGTTTTAATTAAATTAAAGCTTATACTTTTCACCTTTTGAAGGATCTGTCCAATCGCATGCAAATCCTTTTGAGCTTGGATGCTTTTGGTTCCATGCTTGAGGAAGAACAACTCCTGTCTCTTCAAGAATTGTAAAGCCACCCTCTGCATTAATCTCTCCAATTCTTACTGTTTGAGATAAGTGATGATTAGGCATAACTTCAACTGGACCTTGTGGGGCATCAAACTTTTGTCCAACTAGGGCTTCTCTAACAGCGTTGTCGTCGAAAGTTCCAGCATCTTCAACTGCTTGTTTCCATAAGTAAACCATGTTATAAGCAGATTCTTGAGGGTCAGCTACAACACGATCTGCTCCCCATCTTTTCTTGAAACTTTTAGCAAATTTCTTAGATGCAGGAGTATCAATTGACATCATGTAGTTCCAAGCGCCATAGTGACCTTCAAGGAACTCAGGACCAATTGTACTAATCTCTTCTTCAGCAATTGAATAGTTCATTACGTAGTAGCCACTCGAAGGTGTGATACCCGCGTCTTGAATCTGTTTGAAGAATGCAACGTTTTGATCACCATTAAGTGTATTAATGATTATTCCTCCTTCAGGAAGCGCCTTCTTGATTTTTGAGATAATTGGAGCAACCTCAGTATTTCCTAATGGAAGGTAATCTTCTCCAACAACTTTACCTCCTAATTGTTTTACCTGAGCTTTTGTGATTGTGTTGGAAGTTCTTGGGAAAACATAATCAGAACCTACAAGGAAGAAATCTCCACCAGCTGCTGGAGAACGCTTATACATGAAATCTGTAGCGGGTTCTGACTGTTGGTTTGGTGTAGCTCCAGTGTAGAAAATGTTGTTAGAACATTCTTGGGCTTCATATTGAATTGGGTAGTAAAGGAAAGCATCCTTTGATTCGTAGACTGGTAACATTGCCTTTCTACTAGCAGATGTCCAACCACCAAATACGACAGGAACTCCGTCTTGATCTATAAGTTTCTTAGATTTTTCAGCAAAAGTTGGCCAATCAGATGCACCATCTTCAACTATGTATTCTATTTTGTAGCTTTTACCGCCAACCATTACACCACCAGCAGCATTTATCTCTTCAATAGCCATTTTTTCAGTATCAACAAGGGTTGATTCAGAAATTGCCATTGTTCCAGATAACGAATGCAAAATACCAACGGT
This sequence comes from Prochlorococcus marinus XMU1405, assembly GCF_017696275.1. Classification (NCBI taxonomy): domain Bacteria; kingdom Bacillati; phylum Cyanobacteriota; class Cyanophyceae; order Synechococcales; family Prochlorococcaceae; genus Prochlorococcus; species Prochlorococcus marinus. The sequence continues at coordinate 136,985 of NZ_JAAORF010000002.1, forward strand.
AACCGTGTCGTCGAAACTTCCGGAGGTTCCACCTCCACCGCATGAAGTTGCTGTGACAGCAAGTGAGGCAGTAGCTAATCCTGCCAAAATACGCCTTGAAATTCTCATGAATTAGGATAAATTAGGTAATTGACCCTCATTAGGGGGATAAAGTAAAAGTTATTAACGAGTGAGGATTCGTTTTGTATCAGTCGTAACTTTTTGTTGAATCCAATATATAACAAATAATTATTTTGCTAGTTTCGATTTTTGGGTATATGGGATTCTAGAAATTTAGTTATTTCTTCAATACCTTTGCCTTTACTAAGGTTGGTGAAAAACCAAGGTTTCCCTTTTCTCATAAATTCCGTATCACTTTTCATAATATTTAAATCTGCACCAACCATATCTGCTAAGTCAATTTTGTTTATTAATAATAAATCTGACCTTGTGATCCCTGGTCCACCTTTTCTAGGAATTTTGTCTCCAGCAGATACATCTATCACATATATTGATAAATCTACAAGTTCTGGGCTAAAACTAGATGCTAAATTATCACCTCCACTTTCTACAAAAACAAAATCTAAAGGATTATATTTATTTTCTAAATCTAAAACTGCATTTTTATTTAAGGAACAATCCTCTCTTATCGCTGTATGAGGACAACCTCCTGTCTCTACACCAACAATCCTTCCTTCCTCTAAAACTTTTTTATTTATTAGAAAGTTAGCATCTTCTTTAGTGTATATATCATTGGTGACAACTGCTATCTCATAATTTATTTTTAGGCTTAAGCATAGATTCTCTACTAATGCAGTTTTCCCTGAGCCTACAGGCCCAGCAACTCCTACTCTCAATTTGCTGCTCATAAATTAATTTCTAAAAAGTTTTGTATAAAGGTCATTATGATTTTGTTGTGCCATAGCTAAACCTACATTGCCAAAATAGATGTCATTAAATTCTTTGTCCATAATTTCTTTAGAAACTTTTGAAATTATTGCTAATAAATCTCTCTGAATTAATTGTGCTTTTGTTGAACCAATAGGAATAATTCTCAATGCTGCACTAAGTTGGTTCGCACTCCACGAGTAGAAAAAATTCTCAACCATTTCTAACTTCGTAATTTCAAAACAATAACAAGCCCAACTCCACGCTAAAGGCCAGGAGTTTTTTTTATTTTTTTTATAAAGATATTCAAATCCAAATTCTTTGTTTAGATCAAAGAGAGATTTTGCCATTTGAGTTTGTTGTTCTCTCATTTCGACAGAGTCTTTTGATGAGAGGATCCATTTATCCAAACTCAATAGGTTTTGCAAATTACTTTTTAAATTTTTGCCGTCGTTTAACTCGTTAAAAATATCAAAAAATTCTAATAATAGTCTAGCATCTAGTCTAATCTGGCCAATTTCTAGTTCACTTATGATTAATTCTTTTAACGAATTTGAATCTTTTAAATCTTTAGTAATTATGTAACTCTCTAATCCCTCCGAATAACAAAATCCTCCAACTGGTAAGTTAGGGCTTATTAATAAATATTTTAATAAGTGACTTTTACTCATGACTATGGGCACCTCTTTCCGGAAAAAATTTTTTCTTGGTATTTTTTACATCAACTTTAAAATTATGAAGCATATTTTCAATTACGTAATCACTTTTTGTTAGAAGAATGTCTTCTTCTATTTGTAGTTCTACATGCCTATTTCCTAAATGATAAGCAGTTTTAATAAGTTCAATTTTAAAATTTGAACTTATTTCAAGTAAATTTTCTTTTTTGGCAATTATCTCTACATAAAAATTGGACTCATTAGTTGAAAGAATATCTCCATCATTTAATTTGCCTTCTCTAGGTAATAGTAAGATTATTTCTTGATCACAATCGGTTAGTCTTTTACCTCTTAAAATTCTTCTTTCATCTGAACTTAGTGTAAGTTTTAAAAATGAACCTAATCTCGGTTTTTCCTTAATCCAATCAGTTACAACTATTTGTTTATTCATTCTCATAATCAAAATTTTTGGTTACTTTAATTTAGTAATTAAAGAAAACAATTTATGATTAAAACTCCTTGGGAAGGTAATTGTTTCTTAAATTTTTTTAATAATAAAGCAAGTTTAGGAAATCTTGATAAAACAATCTTTAAATCTAAATCAACTTCTCCTTACAAGTTATTAAAGTCTACTCATGATCAGGAGGGCAGATGCATTTTACCTGTTCTTCATACGGCAGGGGGATTGGTTGGAGGAGATTTACTTGAGTTTGAAGTGAATCTTGAAAAAAACTCTAAGGTTTTGTTGACAACTTCTTCAGCTCAGAAAGTATATGGATCTGTTGGGAGATCTAAAATAAATCCAAATGGAAGTTTTTCAAAGCAAAAAAATCTCATAAACATTCTTGATAATTCTCATTTGGAATATTTGCCTCAAGAAACCATTATCTTTGCAAATGGTTTATATGATCAAAAGTTTAAAGTATCAATTTCAGAAACTTCAAGTTTTTTATTTACGGATTTAATAAGACTTGGAAGATCTTCTTCCGGAGAATCTATTGAGAGTGGAGTTTTTAGGTCTAAATTAGAAATTATGAGAAATAATGATTTATATGATGATTGGGAATATGTTGATCAAATTGAATTATCTAAAGCAAGTTATGAGGCAAAGTCAGGTATGGATTACATGCCTGTTTTTGGATCATTAATTTGGATTTGCGAAAAAGATTTTTCCAAGTCAAAAATAAATAATCTTGTGGGAAATATAAAAAAGATTTTCAATGAAACTGATAATCATTTATCAATTGGAATCCTTGAAAATGGAATCTCTGTACGATTCCTAGGGAGTTCTTCTCAAGATGCTAGGAAATGTTTTTTTTGTATTTGGAAACAAATTAGGTCTGTTTGTGGATTTTCTGCGCCAAAATATCAAGGTGTATGGCCTTTACAAGATTCTATGAATTATTAATTATGTTCATAGAGAACCTTTTTTAAGAATTTATAGATTAATTTTTTATTATGCATCTTTCACCTCAAGAAAAGGATAAATTATTGATTTTTTCTGCTGCGCTTTTAGCTGAAAGAAGGCTGAATCGAGGTCTAAAGCTTAATTATCCTGAAACAATTGCTTTTTTGAGTTTTCAAGTTCTTGAAGGAGCTCGAGATGGAAAAAGTGTAAGTCAATTAATGTCAGAGGGAACTACCTGGCTTTCAAAATCACAAGTTATGGAGGGCATTCCTGAAATGGTTGATGAAGTTCAAATAGAAGCTGTTTTCCCTGATGGGACTAAATTAGTTACTATTCACAATCCGATTAATTAGTTATGAGTAATTTAATTCCTGGCGAAATAATTCCTGAACAAGGTGAAATTGAATTAAACCTTGGTAAGAAAGTTAAAACATTAACAGTTTCTAATTCTGGAGATAGACCTGTGCAAGTTGGATCGCATTATCATTTTTTTGAAGCTAATAAGGCTTTAATTTTTGATCGAGAATTAACACTTGGTATGCGCCTTGATATTCCTGCTGGAACAGCAATTAGATTTGAACCTGGAGATACGACAGATGTCAAATTAGTTCCCTATACAGGTTTAAGAACTGTATATGGTTTTAATTCATTAGTTAATGGTTCTTTAGATAATTAAAATTATGTCCTATAAAATTGATAGAAATACTTATGCTCAAACTTACGGTCCCACAACCGGGGATAGAGTAAGGCTTGCTGATACCGAACTCTTTATTGAAGTAGAAAAGGATTTAACTACTTACGGTGACGAAGTTAAATTCGGAGGAGGTAAAGTTATTCGAGATGGGATGGGACAATCTCAAGTAACAAGAGGAGATGGAGCTGTAGATACCGTAATAACTAATGCTTTGATCATAGATTGGTGGGGAATAATTAAGGCTGATGTCGGAATAAAAGATGGAAAGATTTTTGAAATCGGTAAGGCTGGTAATCCTGATATACAGGATAAAGTTGATATTGTTATTGGTGCATCAACAGAAGTAATAGCTGGAGAAGGCCATATTCTTACTGCAGGTTCAATAGATACTCACATTCACTTTATCTGTCCCCAACAAATTGAGACAGCACTAGCTTCAGGAATTACAACTATGTTAGGTGGAGGAACTGGACCTGCAACTGGCACAAATGCCACAACCTGTACTCCTGGATCTTTTCATATTTCTCGAATGCTTCAATCTGCAGAAGCGTTTCCGATGAACTTAGGATTTTTTGGTAAAGGAAATTCAACAAACGAAAGAAATCTTATTGATCAAGTTGAAGCTGGTGCATGTGGATTGAAACTTCATGAGGATTGGGGAACGACTCCTTCTACCATAAATTCATGTCTTAATGTTGCAGATAAATTTGATGTTCAAGTTTGTATTCATACTGATACTTTAAATGAGGCAGGCTTCGTTGAAGATACCATCAAGGCTATTGCTGGAAGAACAATTCATACTTTTCATACCGAAGGAGCTGGTGGAGGTCATGCGCCGGATATTATTAAAATTTGTGGAGAAAAAAATGTTCTTCCAAGCAGTACTAATCCAACAAGGCCCTATACGAGGAATACCTTAGAAGAGCACCTTGACATGCTAATGGTTTGTCATCATTTAGATTCTAAAATTCCAGAAGATATTGCATTTGCTGAATCAAGGATAAGAAGAGAAACTATTGCTGCGGAGGATATCTTACATGATATGGGCGCTTTCTCAATTATTGCTAGTGACTCTCAAGCTATGGGAAGAGTTGGTGAAGTAATAATAAGAACTTTTCAAACTGCTCATAAAATGAAAGTACAAAGGGGACCTCTATCACAGGATTCCGATAGGAACGATAATTACAGAGTTAAGAGATACATTTCTAAAGTCACAATTAACCCTGCAATAGCTCATGGTATTAATAAATACGTTGGGTCTATAGAAAAGGGAAAAATTGCAGATTTAGTATTGTGGAAACCTTCATTTTTTGCAGTTAAGCCTGAATTAGTTGTCAAAGGAGGTTCCATAGTTTGGTCTCAAATGGGAGATGCAAATGCTTCAATTCCAACTCCAGGACCTGTTATTGGTAGACCTATGTTTGCAAATTTTGGTAAATCCTTAACTAAGAGTTCTTTTACCTTTTTAAGTAAGAATTCAATAGATCAAGATATTCCAAAAAAATTAGGATTACAAAAAAACTGTATTGCTGTAGAAAATACAAGAAATATTGATAAATCACACTTAAAACTTAATAGTAAACTGCCTAATATTTCAGTTGATCCTCAAACTTACGAAGTTTTTTCCGATGGGGAACTTCTTACTTGTGAACCACTTGATGATGTTCCAATGGCTCAGCGTTACTTTTTGCTTTAGAAGTTTTTAATTAATTCTTTTTCAGTAGTTTTTATGTCTTTTGAGCCAGCAATGGCTAAATCATCCTGCAGTTTGTTCTCACAAGAGAGAACTCTTGACCAACTAGGTAACTGTTGTGTTGTAGGGCAAGCCAGGTAATCTTCTGTAGCAGGTCTCAATAGTTTCGCAAATTTTTGAACTGATAGCTCTTCTTCGTGCCTATCGTATGGAAGTTGATTTACTGCTGAATCTAAACCAAATTGCTTTACCCTATCTTCTCCAACTCTTTTATAAAGAACTTCTAAAGTTGCTAATTGAGTGCTAGTCAATGTTTCCGCTTGATGCTCCATGAGACCTCTTAAAACACTTGAAAGTATTTCTGTACACATTTTTTGCAATCCTTCTTTAGAAGAATCACCTATGTTCTTATGTTTATGATCAAACAGACCAAGGTCAACCTGAGCTATTTTGGACGTTCTTACGTTTCTATAAACTTCTGATAATAAACCTATCTCTAAACCCCAGTCACAAGGAATTCGTAAATTCATAGCTAGGTCTTTAGTGAAAGCAAACTCACCTGCTAATGGATATCTAAATGATTGAAGATATTGTAAAAAGGGACCCTTCCCAACTAACTGCTCAAGACTTGCCAATAAGGGGCCTACAAATAATCTTGTTGCTCTGCCTTGCAATTGATTTGTCTCTAAGGATAACCTGCTGTAAAAAGCTTTTACATATGATATTCCATATGATTCATCTAGAAGTGGAAGTATCATTCTTGAAGGATATAAAGGGCTAAAAGTTCTTATATCAGCATCAAAAAGAGCGACTACTTCTGATTTTCTTGTTGCAACTCCTATGCCTTGCCAGACAGCCCATCCTTTACCTGGAGTTCCTAAAAGTTCTAACCCATTTTTTTCTTGGCTTTTTAACAGCTCTATTACAGAGGGTGAATTAGTCCATTGAACGTGAACTGGAAATGGCATTGAGTCAAAAAATGATTTTGCTGCTTTAACTTGCTCAACAGTTTTTGCAGAGAGAGCAATAACTAATTCATTTAAGCCTGAAAGATCTTTTAAAACTTCTCTTATATCTTTTAATGCTGGACGCTCAAACTCTTCATATAAGCAAGGTATTAAAATGCTAGTTGATCTTTTTTTAAGACTTTTGTTTAATTCTTTAAGTAAATTTCTTGTAACTCCATATTCATGTATTGTTGTGATTAACCCTTGTTGAAAGTCCATTTTCTAATTGATGTGCAGAATAGTGTTAATACTTCGATGATTTTTTCAAAGTGAAGCAAATTGACTCAGAGAAAAAATTAGATAGATTAAAAATTTATAAATTGTTGAAAACAATTTATTCAGATAATACTACAGAAGAAATTAATTGTATTTCAAATCAATTATTACAGATTTTAGATGATTTCTCAGAGAAATCTGCTTATGAAGAAATAAGTAATAAAGAAAGGTGGAATGAATCTCATTCGGTTTTGATAACTTATGCAGATAACATTTACAAAAATGGGGAGCCAACATTAATTACTCTTCGAGATTTATTAAGCAATTATTTTGGCAGTCTTTCAAAGGTTGTACATATTCTTCCTTTTCTTAGATCTACAAGTGATGGAGGTTTTGCTGTTTCTAGTTATGAATCGTTAGAAGAGAAATTTGGTAGTTGGGAGGATCTTAAAAGTATTTCAAAAAATCATGATTTAATGGCTGATTTGGTTCTAAACCATATTTCATCATCTCATCCATGGGTTAAAGAATTTATTAAATCCCAAGAACCAGGTATATCAAATATTTTCTCACCGAATGAAAATCTTGACTGGTCAAATGTTGTTAGACCAAGAAGTTCATCTTTGTTTTCTCAAATAAATACTGAAGATGGTCCTAAAAAAGTATGGACAACTTTTGGTCCAGATCAAATTGATTTGAATTGGCATAATCCAAAAATGAATCTTGAGTTCTTAAATTTAATTATCACTTATTTATCGAATGGAATTAAATGGTTCAGACTAGATGCTGTAGGTTTTATTTGGAAAGAATCAGGGACAACATGTTTACATTTGCCAAAAGCACATTCGATTGTAAAAATTTTAAGAATTCTTTTAAATAATCTTCTTGATGATGGAGTTTTAATAACAGAAACCAACGTTCCTCAAAAAGAGAATCTGTCTTATCTTATTCCAGAAGATGAAGCCCATATGGCATATAATTTCCCATTGCCTCCTCTTTTACTGGAAGCAATTATTACTTCAAGAGCCGATATTCTAAACTCATGGATTTTTGATTGGCCAAATTTACCAGATAATACTACGCTTTTTAATTTCACCGCATCACATGATGGTGTGGGGTTAAGAGCACTTGAGGGTTTAATGAATGATCATAGAATTAAAGATTTATTGATTAATTGTGAGAAAAGAGGTGGACTAGTAAGCCATAGACGTTTATCAAATGGGGAGGATAAACCATATGAATTAAATATTAGTTGGTGGAGCGCAATGGAAGATTCAGGTAGAGATTCTAATCGATACCAATTTGAGAGGTTTATCTTGACTCAATTATTAGTTATGGCTTTAAAGGGGGTTCCTGCTTTTTATCTGCCAGCATTACTTGCTTCAGAAAATGATATAAAAAGTTTTTCTATGACAGGTCAAAGAAGAGATCTGAATAGAGAAAAATTTAAATCAGAAAATCTTCTATCTATTTTAAATAATCCTGAATCTAATGCTAGTAAAAACTTAAAATATCTTTGTGATGCTATGGATGTCAGATCAGAATTAAAGCAATTTCACCCTTGTTCGGAAATGGAATGTTTGTCTAAAGGTAGAAGTGATATTGTTGTAATCAAAAGAGGTAAAGGCTCTGAGTCTGTTTTCGCGATTCATAATATGACTGAAAATAAAATCAATTATCAATTGAATGATAATGATCTGCCAAAAATAATTGATAATGATTTCAATGCCTTAGATTTTTTAAAATCAACTAAATATAATTGGAAAAATATTAGTCTTGATCCTTTTCAAGTTATTTGGCTTAGAGCTTTATAAAAATGATAGATAATTCTTCTATTTGGGTAGTAAGTGATGTAGATGGTACTCTAATGGATCATTCTTATGATTTATCACCTGCTAAAGAAACTATAAAAAAACTACAAAAATTATCTATACCTGTAATTCTTTGCACAAGCAAGACGGCATCTGAAGTAAGGGTTATTAGGAAGGAACTAAATTTAACTGATCCCTATATTGTTGAAAATGGTGCAGCAATATATGGTGAATCTCTTGAAAAAGTTAATGGAGAAATTATTCTTGGAATACAATACGAATTTCTTGAAGAAATCATAAATTCTATTTCTAATGAAATTGATTACAAACTTATTCCTCTAAATAATCTTAATGATCAAGAAGCAACTCAGCTAACAGGTTTAAAAGGTAACTCTTTGAAATTAATGCGTGATAGACACTGGAGCTTGCCTTTTTTAAATCCGCCAAGTACTTTAGAAGAAAAAATTAATATTTGCTGTAAAAAATTTAAGGTTGATGTTTTCAAGGGAAATAGAATGAGTCACTTATTATCTACAAAATCGAATAAAGGTAAAGCTATAAATGCTCTTAAAGAATATTCAAATATTCAAAATATTGAAATTATAGGTTTGGGTGATTCTCCAAATGATTTACCTCTTCTTTTAAACTCAGATATTAAAATTGTTATCCCAGGAATAGATGGACCTAATCTAAATTTACTAGATCAATTAAAAGATTTTGAATTTACTTTAGCTTCTGAACCAAATGGATATGGTTGGAAAAATGAAATTAATAGATTAATTAATAAACGAGAACTAAGTTAGAAGGATGAAGGATTTAGATATTAATTTTCCTCATGATAAATTTGAAAAATTAATTATTGATATTGGTTGGGAATCCTTGGATGATTGGTTCAATTTTTGGAATAATCAAATAAACATTCTTTCAATTGAGCAATATTGGAACAATAAAGTGAATGATGATTGGATTTGGGGTTTGGCTTTACCTCTTTTATCTCAGGCATATAAATTTCAAAAAAATCTTTCTGATAGAAAAATAATTGGGATCTCAGCTCTACCTGGTACAGGTAAAACAACATTAGGTAAATGGCTCGAAGCCATATCGTTAAAATTAAATTTCAAAATTGCGGTTATTTCAATTGACGACTTTTATCTACCATCAGATGAAATGGAATTAGCAATTAAAAATAACCCTTGGAATGTCTCAAGAGGGTTTCCTGGTAGTCATTCAGTAAATTTAATGCATGAGAAATTATTAAATTGGAAGATAAATGGAGAATTAAATGTACCAGTTTTCGATAAATCTTTAAGAAATGGTTTAGGAGATAGATCTCATTGGAGATCAGATTATCCTGATTTATTAATTCTTGAAGGATGGTTTTTGGGAATCAAACCTTACTCTTTTGACCTAAATCATCAATCTATAAATACATTAAATTTGAGTCTAAAAGAATCTTCTTATATATTTAAAATTCAAAATAACCTAAAAGAATATTTAGATATTTGGAATTTAATAGATAATATTTGGCACATAAAGCCCTTGAAGATTGAATATATGAATATATGGAAAAAACATCAGGAAAAAGAAATGTTTTTACAAAAAGGTAAAGCCCTTCAAGATGAAAAATTATCCAATTTCTTGAGAATGCTTAATGTCTCAATTCCTCATAAAAGTTTTGATTTTATAAAATCTTATGCGCTTTTATTAATTGATCAAGAAAGAAATTTAGTTGAGGCTGGATTGAATTCGTAGAATTTTCTAAATATCTTTTTTTTCAGTAATTTTTTATACATTTTTTTTGGATCAAAATGGTGTTTAATTGATAATATTTTGCTTTTGAAGGATGGTTGAGTTTTCTTACAAAAATGAAGGATGTAGAATGGTTGTTTTGAGATGCATTGGCCCATCAAATTTTTTCTTAGAGAGAGTTTTATTTCCAACTGACATTCTTACTTTTATGGCTCCAAATGATTCGAGAGTTGAAATCTGGGGAAATGAATTATATGGCCCTAAGTTGGAAGAGAGAATAAGAATTTCTGCAGATAATGAAGATTCGACTTTAGTAGCATAGAACTGATTCCCTTTAATTGTCTTCGAGTCAAAATTTTTTACAAATACCTTTTTTTTATTGATATTATCTAACTAGTTTTAGTTTTTTAGATGTATTATTTTTCTTCCTTTGCAATTGGAGGTTTTGTTCCTTCTGCAGCTGTAGCTGGGGTGTTACTCTTGGTTGGTTTAGGAGCCTTTTTTTATCTTGGTATTAAAGGACCTACAGATTATTAAAGCTAACATATCAACAAATAGTAATTTTAATTTTTCATAACCTTATTAAATAAGTTAAAACAATGGATTTAACAACTATTTTATTCATAATAAGCTTGCCTTTCGTTTTATTAACAGCTTATTTTGGGACAAAAAATGATTTTTACGAAAGTGAAAACTATAAAGGAGATGGTTGTGCCCACGATGTAAAAAGGTAACTTTATTATTAATTTTCTCTAATTATACAAACCATCTAATATCAAATCCCCAAACAGATTCATATTTTTCTTTAAAATTTTTGCTCCTGCATTTTTAAAAGTATCTAGATCTATAATTTGAAGAGATTTTATCGAGATTTTTGTCATTACAATAATTTCTGGTCTTATAGTTAACCTTACTCTAGAGGTTCCAAGGTTTTAGCAATAGTTAGCTTTTCGGAATCAGAAAACCTTGAATAAAAAGAAAAAAAGATATTAAAGTAGATATTTTTTAATTTTTTTATATGTATTTTTAATTCTAAAATGTAAATTGCTATTAATTAATTAGGTAATTTAATAATATTTTGGAATATTTAAAATTTATTTTATATGGCTTAATTCAAGGCTTGACTGAATTTATTCCTGTAAGTAGTACAGCTCATTTAAAAGTTATATCTCTTTTTTTAGGTATTGATGATCCTGGCGCATCTTTGTCAGCTACTATTCAAATTGGAAGTGTTTTAGCCATAGGTTGGTATTTTAAGAATGATATTTTTAATTTCAGAAGTCAATCTTCCAAAAAATTTCTTGAAAATCTCCATCATGAACGGTTATTAGGTTCTATTTTGGTTGGTACTATCCCAATTGTTTTACTTGGTGGCAGTATAAAAATATTTATCCCTTATTTTTTTGATAACATTCTCCGTTCAAATTTATCAATAGCATTAGTCTCATTTCTAATGGCTTTTTTTATGTACTTAGCAGATAGTGCGAAAAGAGGATCTATTAATATTAAAAACCATAATTATTCAGATAGTTTTTTGATAGGTTTATTTCAAGCATTTGCTATTTTTCCTGGTGTTTCAAGATCGGGTGTTACTATATCTACTGCTCTAATATCAGGATGGGAAAGAAGAGATGCTGCGAAATTTTCTTTTCTTTTGGGTATACCAGCTATCTCACTTGCAGCGATTGTTGAGTTTATTTCTTCTTTTAAAGAAATTTATTCATTAGGTTTTCTTCCTTTTTTTGTTGGCCTTGTTACGACATTTTTGTCGTCTTTATTAGCTATAGATTTCTTATTAAAGTATTTTTCTTCAAATGGGTTGAAAATATTCATTATATATAGAGTAATTTTTGGTGTTGTAATTCTTTTGTATTTATAGTTGACTGTAAAAAATTTTTGCAATTGTGGTAAGGTTTAGAAAAATTCTTTCTAATGAATATTTTTATATCTTTCCAACTAGGTGAAGTAGAAGTTTCAAATTTTACTATACTTATTTTAGCTTTTTTTTCTTCTTTTACATTTATTGCTGTAGGTATAAGTTCATATAAACTATACAAATCTCTTATAAATGATGAGGATAAGTAATCGGAACGGCGGGATTTGAACCCACGACCCCCACTACCCCAAAGTGGTGCGCTACCAAACTGCGCTACGCCCCGTCTCTTAACTATAAAGATAAGATTGATTTAAATGTTATTCTTTATAGGATTGTTATCAGATCTCAATACACACTTATCAACTTCCCAATTAAACTTTTCCCATATATGGTCTTTTAATTTATAGTTGCATCCATTAAAAAATCCTAACTTAACTTTTGTAGGAGAAGCAGAACAGTACTGCCTGCTTCCAGCAGATGCAAGATATTGTTGATGGTATTGTTCTGCATAAAAATATGAATCAATCATTTTTATTTCCGTTTCAATTAAGCCAAGATTTTTTGTGTTTAATTCCTTTTGATATTGTTCCTTACTGGCTAATATGATTTTAAAATTATCTTCTTTTGTATAGTATATTGCAGATCTATATTGAGTTCCCATATCATTACCTTGTCTGTTTTTTTGAGTAGGGTCATGACATTCCCAAAACATTTTTAATAAATCACTTATATCTATTTCCCTTTTATCCCATATAACTCTTACAACTTCTGAATGACCAGTTAAGCCGGAACATACTTCATAGTAAGTTGGATTACTTTTTTTGCCACCAGCATAACCTACGGAAGTTGTTATAACTCCAGGAAGTTTCCAAAAACATTTTTCAGCTCCCCAGAAACAACCACATCCAAAAATTATTTCATCTTCATGTATATTAGGATCTTTTTTTATATCTGTTTTTAATACCCTATGTAGTGGATGAGCATTGTTAGCTGAATTTACCCCTTCATTACTCATAATTTTTTTCAGGAATTGAAGCATATTTTAAATTTTTTTATTATAAGAAAAAATATTTACTTTTAGCTCTCAACAATTCTAGTAGCAAGTTCTCTTTCCCATAATTGTTTATATAGTCCTTCCTTATTAATTAAATCTTTATGTGACCCTTCTTGTACTATTTCCCCTTTATCCATTACTAAAACCCTATCACAAGTAGCTGCAACTGAAAGTTGGTGACTGATCATTATGATTGTTTTATTACTTCTATAATTCATTTCATCTATAATTCTTGCTGCAGTTTTATTATCTACACTTGCCAGCGCATCATCAAGAACGACTATAGGAGAATTAACAAGAAGTGCTCTTCCTAACGCAGTTCTTTGCCTTTGTCCACCACTTAATGTAATACCTCTTTCACCAACAATAGTTTTAAACTTTTGAGGAAAACTGTTGATATCATCAATTAAACCAGCTTTTGCGGCACTTTCTTTAACTAAAAGCTTAGAAGCTTTGGGTTCTCCAAAACTTAAGTTTTCTGATATTGTAGATGTAAATAGAAATGCTTCTTGAGGAACTATTGATATATTTTTTCTAAGATAACTTAATTTTAAATCTTTTACATCAATTTCATCTAAAAATAATTGATTGTCAGGAATTTCAATAGTTCTTCCTAGAGACTTTGCCAATGTTGTTTTACCACAACCTACAGGACCGACTATTGCAATAAGTTCTCCAGGATAAATTTTAAAATTGAGACCATTTAATGAGTTAAATTTTGATCCTGGATACTTTATTGTTAAATTTTTTGCTTCTAACAATCCTTTAACCTTTCTTTTTGAGAATTTAGTTTCTGGTCTATCTATAATATTTGGATTGCTCTGAAAGATTTCTTCCACGCGATCCAAACTTACTTGACCGAGTTGAAAAGTATTTAAGGTAAAACCTAATAGAGCTGTAGGGAAGACAAGTCTTTCTACGTAAAGAATTAAAGCTACTAAACCACCTATCGAAATAAATCCACTCTCTAATTGAAAAGTCCCTAGTGATAATAAAATCAATAATGAAATCGATGAAATACCCTGTAACAATGGGAAAAGAGTACTCGCTGTTCTTGCAAGTTTTATCGCTGAATTTCGATAATCATTGTTATACGTGTTAAATTCTTTTAACTCTGCATTCTCTTGCGCATAAATTTTGATGGCGCTTATACCAGAAAGATCTTCTTGTATTAAATCACTAAGTTTTGATAATGATTCTTGTTGTGCTTTTCTTTGATTAACCATCCTGCCACCGAATAGACTTACAATTCCAAGGATTAATGGAAATATCATTAAAGCTGAAATCGTTAATATTTTATTTATAGAAAACATTGAAGGAATAGTGAAGGAATAAGCTAAGACAATGTTGCACAAGCTTAAAACAGTAAAACCTAAGAGTCTTCTTATGTTTTCAACATCGCTTGTAGCTCTACTAATAATGTCGCCACTACCTTTTTTTTGGATCCATTCTGGATCTTGAATAAGTAAATGGTCAAAAAGTTTTTGACGAAGATTTACCTCTACTTTTCTACCTATACCGAAAACAATCTGTCTTGAAAATAATCTTATTAAACCCATACAAGTCGCTAAAAATATTAACCACAATGATTTTGAAATAACAAAATCCGAAGACAACCCATTTTGTAATTGGTCAATTATATTTTTTACTTCTAAGGGTATTAGAACACTTAATATATTAACTATTAAGAGAGCTATAGCCCCATATAAAAATTCTTTTTTGTAAGGTCTTAGGTATTTAGATATAACTTTTATCTTTAAATTTTTCATTTTATTTTGCCAATATGATTAAGATAATGTTTCATTTTTGAATATGTGAGCTAATTTTATAAATGATTCAGTATTTATTTATGGGTAACGAGCAAACTCATCCATTACATGAAACAGACAAGAACATTATAGATTCCCTTATCACAAAAAAAACTCCAGAAGATCTTGACTATATAAATTTAGCTAGATTAATAAATCGTTATACAAATTTCCCGGGAGAAATTGAAATAAAAAATGATATTGAAAAGATTTTAAAATTTTGGAAAATCACTAAAAATGAACTTTTTTCAAAAACAAAAAATATTTGGTCAAAGAGCTTCAGGCCTTCTAACACAAATAAAGATTTGGTAGGCTCAGGTTTTGATACCTCAAATTAAATTTTATCTTAATAATTTTTCTTCAATAAATAAATGTACTCGAATCTATCAAATGCTGAAATCCTAAATAATTTATTAGAGGGAAGGAACCTTGATGATTTAACTTCTAGATCTTTAATGCAGAGATGGCTTAATGGTGAAATTTCAGATGTCGAAACAGGAGCTTTTTTGAGTGCTTTGAGAGCTAAGTGCTCTACGGGTGTCGAACTAAGTTCTATGGCTGAAGAACTTTTAAATGTTTGTAAATTGCCAATAGCAAGACCAAATTTGTACTTGGTAGATACTTGTGGTACTGGAGGGGATGGAGCTAATACATTTAATATTTCAACTGCAGTAGCATTTGTAGCTGCATCATGTGGAGTAAAAATTGCAAAACACGGAAATAAAAGTGCTAGTGGGAAAGTTGGCTCTGCTGATGTTTTGTCGAATCTTGGTTTGAATTTAAATTGTTCTTTAGAAAAAGTAATCAATGCCGTAAGTGAAATTGGAATAACTTTTTTGTTCGCACCTGTTTGGCATAAATCATTAATAAAACTTGCTCCATTAAGAAAGACCCTTGGAATAAGGACTATATTTAATCAGCTTGGCCCATTGGTAAATCCTTTAAGACCCAATGCGCAAGTTTTAGGTGTTGCTTCTGAGGATCTTTTAAAACCTATGGGAAGCGCGCTTTTAAATATGGGTATGAATAGAGCAATAGTAGTACATGGTTCCGGCGGCCTTGATGAAGCTTCTCTTCAAGGAGTAAATAAATTAGTGTTTGTTGAGAATGGTGAATTAAAGTTTTCAGAAATAAATATTACAGATTTCAACCATGAAAATATCGCTAACGATAAGCTAGTTGTTTCTGATCTTCAGTCTAGCGAGGAAATATTAAAGTCTGTTTTGAATGGTTCTGGACAAAAATCTCATATCGACGTTGTTGCCTTGAATGTTGCTTTAGTTCTTTGGGCAGCAGGAATTGAGGATGACTTAAATGAAGGATTTAATAAAGCTTTATTTTCGATTAATAAAGGAGATCCTTGGAAAAAGTTCTTACTCTTAAAAAATTATTTATCCGCAAATTAATTTATTTCAAATTGATGATTAATCCATATAAGAAAAACGCAAAATTAGTTTTAAGTAATGGAACTGTATTTCCTGGATTTTATTTTGGTTTTTCTGGTACAGCTATTGGTGAAGTAGTCTTTAATACAGGTATGACGGGGTATCAAGAAGTTATTACTGATCCAAGTTATTACGGACAGATATTAACATTCACATATCCAGAGATTGGAAATACTGGTATTAATTTTGAAGATTCAGAATCTAATATCAATGTTAAAGGTATAATTGTTAGAAATTTTTCATCTAATGACAGCAATTGGAGATCTAAAAAAAATTTCAACCAATGGTTAGTTGAAAAAAACATAGTTGGTCTTTATGGAATTGATACAAGAGCTCTTGTTAAAATCTTAAGATCTAATGGATCTATGAATGGGGTTATCACCTCTGAAGACAAAACTGTAGAAAGTTGTTTAAAGATAATTAGTGATACGCCGAATATGAAGGGATTAAATTTATCTAAGGTAGTTTCAACTAAGGAACAATATTTATGGAAAAGCCATACAAAAACATTTTTTGATTTAAGAAAAAGATATGATGAATCTTCTAAAAAATTAAAAATAGTAGCAATTGATTTTGGAATTAAAAATTCAATTTTAAATAGACTTGTATCTCATGGTTGTGAAGTCTTGGTGATGCCTTCTCGATCTTCTATGAAAGATGTTCTATCTAAGAAGCCTGATGGTATTTTTTTCTCAAATGGTCCAGGAGACCCTTCTTCTGTTTCTGAAGGAATAGATTTAGCAAAATCACTTATTGAATATGGTGAAATACCTATGTTTGGTATTTGCCTTGGTCATCAAATATTTGGCTTAGCATTAGGAGGTTCAACTTATAAATTGCCTTTTGGACATCGTGGATTAAATCACCCTTGTGGCGAAAATAATAAAATTGAGATAACTAGTCAGAATCATGGCTTTGCTATCGATCCTAATTCTATCTCAAAGGATATAGTAAAAATAACCCACTACAACCTTAACGATAATACTGTGGCTGGACTGGAAGTTTATAATAAGCCAATATTTAGTGTGCAATATCATCCAGAAGCTGGACCTGGCCCACATGATTCAGATTATTTATTTAAAAAATTTGTTTCTCTAATGTTAGAAAGATGTTGACATATTGTTTTCTTTTGATTTGATAATTACATTTGATATATTAATTTATTGGAGGTACTAGATCATAGAAGATTTCCAGAAGCTAACGGTTTCTTTAAGAGGAAACCTTGAAGTTAAAAAAAACATTATTGTTTTTACTTTTAAAGGACAACTTGATGCTTTCTCTGAAAAACAATTTAAGACTTTTGTTGCTGATAACTTAAAAAATGAGCTTCCATTTGTTATTGATCTTACAAAAATAGATTTTTTAGACTCATCGGGACTTGGAGCTCTTGTTCAAACAAGTAAAGAATGCAAAAAGTCGAAACTTGGTTTTTCTGTCGTTGGCAATTCGAGAGTAGCTCAAACAATTAAACTTGTTCGTTTAGGTGATTTTCTTAACTTGAAGTCAAGCCTTGAAGATGCATTAAATTATTTGAAAAATTGAATTATTGGATTCAAAACTTGGTTCCATATGGATCACCAGAGGATATAGGTGTTATTCAACTTGCTTGGCTTGGAGATTCTGTATGGGAGCTTCACCAAAGACTAAAACATGTTCATTTCCCTTTAAAATCTAAAGATCTCCATTTATCTGTAGTAAACGAGGTAAAAGCAAAATCTCAATCAAAATCATTAAGTCAAATTGAACATTTATTAAATTCAAACGAAATAGATCTAATTAGGCGTGCTAGAAATAAAACAAAGAGATATCCAAAATCTTCAGACCCCACCATATACTCTAGAGCAACTGGTTTTGAAACTCTTATTGGCTGGCTATTTTTAAAAGATCCTCAAAGATTATCAACACTTTTTGAATATTTAGAATTAAAAATGAATTGAATCTATGAAAAACTCCTCAAATAAATTCCGTGGAAAAAATAATAAAGAGTACACAAGAAATTCAGATTTTGGTAATTACTCAAAGAATACAAATCGTTCAAAAAAAAATGATAGATTTTTGAACAATTCCCCTAATAATACGAAAGTTGAAAATTTAAAAAAAAATAATGAAAATAATACTTTTTCGTCTTTTAAAAGAAGAAATTTAAGATTTAAATCTAATTCAGAATTTCCTAATAAAAGTTCTGATATGCATCAAAAGTTTAATAATGATAAAAATTTTGATGATTGGATTTGGGGTAAACATTCGGTTTATGAGGCTCTTAGTGGTGATAGAGCAATTAATAGGATTTGGTGTACTTCGGAAATTTTTTCTTCAGACAAATTCTATATTTTGCTTAAGGATCTTAAATCAAAAGGAGTTCTTATTGAAGAAGTTTCTTGGAACAGGCTTTCGCAAATGACATATGGAGCTTCACATCAAGGTATTGCATTGCAGTTAGCGTGCTCTAAAACAATATCCTTAGAGCAATTAATAGATTTTTCTAAACACAATTGTCAAAAGCCTATATTAGTCGCATTAGACGGTATAACTGATCCTCATAATGTTGGTGCGATTATTAGATCAGCAGAAGCATTTGATTGCAAGGGTGTAATTATTCCTCAGAGAAGGTCTGCAGGATTGACTGGAACAGTCGCCAAGGTAGCTGCAGGAGCCTTAGAACACCTTCACATTAGTAGAGTTGTCAACTTAAATAGAGCTCTTGAGGAACTTAAGAAAAATGGTTTTATTGTTGTTGGCTTATCTGGAGATGGTCAATTATCTATCTCAAATTTTCAAGAAAAAGGACCTTTGGTAGTTGTAGTTGGCTCTGAAGACAAAGGTATTTCTTTACTTACTCAGAAAAAATGCGATTTTATATTAAGTATTTCTCTTAAAGGTAAGACTTCAAGTTTAAATGCCTCTGTGGCGGCCGCAATATCATTATTTCACTTGACAGGTAAATAATTTTTATTATTAGAAATCACTTTTTTAAAGATCACTAAAATGTTGTTGTTTCAATACATTAATATGATTAATAAAAATTTATTGAATTTTCACTACAAAATTGTATAGAATTTAACAAGAATTGATGGTCAAACAGGCCAAAAAAATTGATTAGAAATTTTGGAAACAAACTTGGTTTAGCCTGGTGGGCTAAAATTGAGACAGATGAACCTAGTAATACCTACTGGTTCGGCCCATTTATTACTAAACGTAGTTTAAAAGAAAATATGTCTTCTTTTATTAAAGATCTTTCTGATGAAGGGTCCAAAAATATTAAACACAGTCTAGTACGTTGCAAAAAAGAAGAACCTTTAACTGTTTGATAACATTGATTTTATGATTTTAAGAAATGAATAAGATATGAATTTTAATTCTTTAAGAAATGAAATTACCAGTAATAACGTTTCTGTTAAGGAATTTGTTAGTGATATCTTTGCAAAAATCGATCAAAAAGATCCTGAAATTAATTCATATATTTGTATTACAAAAGATAATGCTATTGAGCAAGCAGAGAATATTGATAAATTAATTCAAAATAAAGAAAAACTGCCTCCTCTCGCGGGGATCCCAATAGCAATAAAGGATAATATTTGCACCAAAGGAGTTGCAACAACTTGTGCAAGTAAAATGCTCAAAAGCTTTGTTGCGCCTTATGAATCCACCGCTTCGAGCAAATTATGGTCTTCAGGGGGAATTTGTTTAGGAAAAACAAATTTAGATGAATTTGCAATGGGGAGTTCAACCGAAACTTCTGTATTTGGTGTTACTTCAAATCCTTGGGATACTAATAGAGTTCCCGGAGGAAGTTCTGGAGGTAGTGCAGCCTCTGTAGCTGCTGGATTATGTGCAGCCGCTATAGGTTCTGATACTGGAGGATCAATAAGACAACCAGCTTCTTTTTGTGGCGTCGTAGGTCTTAAACCTACTTATGGCAGAGTTAGTAGATGGGGGCTTGTAGCATTTGCTAGCTCTCTTGATCAAATTGGCCCAATTACAAATACTGTCTCAGATGCTGCTGAAATTCTTTATTCAATATCTGGTAAAGATCCCTTAGATTCAACATGTCTTGATAAGCCAGTCCCAAATTATTTGACTGACTTAAATAAATCTATAAAGGGTTTAAAAATTGGAATCATTAAAGAATGTTTTAATCACCCAGGACTTAATCCAGAAGTTAAGGAATCTGTTATTTCTGGAGTTGATAGATTCCAAGCTTTAGGGGCTGAAATTAGTGAAGTTGAATGTCCTAGATTTAATGATGGAATTGCGACATATTATGTTATTGCACCATCTGAAGCCTCCGCAAATTTAGCTAGATATGATGGAGTTAAATATGGCTACAGATCGAATGAAGGTACAAATCTTATAGATATGACTTCAAAAAGTAGAGCTGAAGGTTTTGGAGATGAGGTACAAAGAAGAATTTTGATAGGTACTTATGCATTGTCAGCTGGATACAGTGATGCGTATTACAAGAAGGCACAAAAAGTTAGGACACTTATAAGAAAAGATTTTGATAATGCTTTTAAGAAAGTAGATGTTTTATTAACTCCAACTTGCCCAACCACAGCTTTTTTGAAGGGAGATTTTGTAAATGATCCACTCTCAATGTATTTGTCTGACTTATTAACTGTTCCTGCTAATTTAGCAGGCCTCCCAGCAATTAGTATTCCTTGTGGTTTTGATACTAGAGGATTACCTATTGGAATGCAATTAATAGGCAATGTATTAGAAGAAGATAGAATATTGAATGCCGCAAATATCTTTGAAATTGATGCTCAGGTAATTAAGAACAGACCTTTATTTTAAATTTGTATTAATAATTAATTTGTAATCACAAAGTATAGATCTTTTAGAAATTTTCTCTATCTTATATATATAAATTATTCGAATATGGCTTTCGTTCCTCTTCATAATCATAGTGACTACAGCTTGCTTGATGGTGCCAGTCAAATTTCAAAAATTGTAGATAGAGCTTGTGATCTTGGAATGGAATCGATAGCTCTTACTGATCATGGAGTTATGTATGGTGTTCTTGATTTGGTCAAGAAGTGTAAAGAGAAAGGTATAAAACCAATTATTGGTAATGAAATGTATGTGATTAATGGTTCTATTGATGATCCTCAACCAAAAAAAGAAAAAAGATATCATTTGGTGGTGTTAGCAAAAAATTATAATGGATATAAGAATTTAGTGAAGTTAACAACAATTAGTCACCTAAATGGGATGAGAGGTCGAGGCATTTTTTCTAGACCATGTATTGATAAATCTCTTTTAAGCAAATATAGTGATGGTTTGATAGTTTCTACAGCTTGTCTTGGTGGAGAGATACCTCAGGCTATCTTAAAAGGTAGATTAGACGTAGCAGAGGATATAGCACTTTGGTATAAAAAATTATTTGCAGATGACTTCTATTTAGAAATACAAGATCACGGTTCTATTGAGGATAGAATTGTTAACGTTGAATTAATAAAAATTGGGAAGAAGCATCAAATAAAGGTAATCGCAACCAACGATGCCCACTATTTATCAAGCATGGATGTTGAAGCACATGATGCTTTGCTTTGTGTATTAACAGGAAAACTAATAAGTGATGAAAAAAGATTGAGATATACCGGTACAGAATATATTAAAAGTGAAAGTGAAATGCTTGAACTTTTTAAAGATCATATTGATGATGAATCAATTATTGAGGCAGTTAACAATACAGTAGAAATTTCTCAGAAAGTTGAAGAATTTGATTTGTTTGGTAATTATAGAATGCCAAAATTCCCTCTTAACGAAGATACAGATTCATTTTCTTTCCTTACACAATTATCTAATAAAGGCCTTTTAAATAGACTTAAAAAAAATGATCTTACAGAAGTTGATGAGAACTATAAAAAAAGACTATCTTCCGAATTAAAAATTATTAAAGATATGGGCTTCCCAGATTATTTTTTGGTTGTTTGGGACTACATCAAATTTGCTAGAGATAATTCTATCCCTGTAGGACCAGGTAGAGGATCTGCAGCAGGCTCATTAGTAGCCTATGCTCTTCAAATTACAAATATAGATCCTGTTGAGCATGGATTGTTGTTTGAAAGATTTTTAAATCCAGCAAGAAAGTCAATGCCAGATATTGACACCGACTTTTGTATTGATAGGAGAAATGAAGTTATTGATTATGTTACTAATCGTTATGGAGAGGAGAAAGTTGCGCAAATAATTACTTTCAATAAGATGACCTCTAAGGCAGTTTTAAAAGATGTTGCAAGAGTTTTAGATATACCTTATGGAGAAGCGGACAAATTGGCTAAGTTAATACCGGTTGTAAGAGGAAAACCTTATAAATTAAATGAAATGATTGACAAGAATTCACCTAGCCAAGAGTTTAGAGAAAAATATATTAATGATAATAGGGTGAAAAAATGGGTTGATTTGGCTTTGAGAATTGAAGGAACTAATAAAACATATGGAGTTCATGCTGCTGGAGTTGTTATCGCATCAGATCCTCTTGACGAACTTGTACCTCTTCAAAGAAATAATGAAGGGCAAATAATAACCCAATATTCTATGGACGATATCGAATCACTTGGATTATTGAAAATGGATTTCTTGGGTCTTAAGAATCTGACAATGATTGAAAAGACAGTTTCTCTTATTAATCAATCTACTGGAAGGAAAATAAACATTGATGAGTTACCACAAAATGATGGTAAAACCTTTGAGCTTATCGGGAGAGGAGATCTTGAAGGTATTTTTCAACTTGAATCCTCCGGAATGAAACAGGTCGTTAAGGATTTCAAACCTAACTCTCTAGAGGATATTTCGTCCATACTTGCTCTTTATAGACCTGGTCCTCTTGATGCAGGCCTAATACCTAAATTTATAAATCGAAAAAATGGGAATGAAAAGATTGATTTCCCTCATCCTTTTATTAAGTCAATTCTCACTGAAACTTATGGAATTATGGTTTATCAAGAACAAATCATGAAAATTGCTCAAGACCTAGCCGGTTATTCTCTTGGTGATGCTGATTTACTTCGAAGAGCGATGGGGAAAAAGAAAGTTTCTGAAATGGTAAAGCATAGGAATATTTTTGTAGATGGCTCTATGAAGAAAGGTGTAAATGAAAAATTAGCAAATGATCTTTTTGATCAAATGGTTTTATTTGCAGAATATTGTTTTAACAAAAGCCATTCAACTGCTTATGGTGCTGTAACTTATCAAACTGCATTTTTGAAAGCTCATTTTCCTGTTGCATATATGGCAGCCCTTTTAAGCGTTAATTCTGGCTCTAGCGACAAGATGCAAAGATATATTTCTAATTGTTATTCCATGGGAATAGAAGTTATTTCGCCGAGCATTAATTTTTCTGGGGTTGATTTCACTATTAAGAATAATCAGATTTTATTCGGGTTGTCGGCAATTAAGAATTTAGGGGATTCTGCAATAAGAAATATAATTGAAAACCGAAATAGTTTTGGAACCTTTAAGTCATTATCGGATCTGTGCGACCGTTTGCCTTCTAATATTCTTAATAAAAGAAGTCTTGAATCTCTTATTCATTGTGGAGCACTAGACGAGTTTTCAAATGATAATAATAGAGCTCAGTTATTGTCAGATCTTGATCATGTTATTGAGTGGGCCTCTTCAAGAAATCGTGATAGATTGTCTGGCCAAGGAAATCTATTTGACTCTAAAGAAGAATTTTCTAATGTTGCTTTTTCAGATTCACAATTAGCTAAGGTTGATGATTATTCACTTATTGAGAAATTAAAGTTAGAAAAACAGCTATTAGGCTTTTATTTATCTGATCATCCTCTAAAGCATTTAACTAAGCCAGCAAAACTCGTATCACCTATAAGCATTTCTCAGTTAGAAGAAACAAAAGATAGAACCAAAGTCTCTTTAGTTGGAATGATTCCTGATTTAAAGCAAATTACAACGAGAAAGGGAGATAGGATGGCTATAGTTCAGCTAGAAGATCTTTCTGGGAGTTGCGAAGCAATTGTTTTTCCAAAAACCTATGTCAGATTATCAGAATATCTTTTGACTGATACTAGATTATTAGTATGGGGAACAATTGATAAAAAAAGTGATAAGACTCAGTTAATTATTGATGATTGCAGAGAAATAGATAATCTTAAATTGCTTATTATTAATCTTGAAAGTTCTCAAGCATCAGATGTAAGAGTACAAAATACTTTGAGAGACTGTTTAATTAAATTTAAACCAGATAAAGGTAGATGTGGAATTAAGATTCCTGTTTTGGCTGCAGTAAGAAATAAAAATAGTGTTACATACGTTAAATTTGGAGATCAGTTCTGTATAGGAGATATACAAGGAGCATGCAAATTTTTAGAAGATAAATCATTCCAAGTTAAATTAAAATCTTTAGTTTCTTAGATTAACTTTTATCCTCAAAATTTTGAGTTGCAGGTTTGAAGGCTGCTTTAGCTCGTTGTATGTTCATTGGAATATTTTCAATACCAAAAAATGATCCAGGCTCTTTATCCCAACTAGCCGATAATATTCCAAAACTCAATCCTGCTAGACCTAGCAAGAAAAAAAGTGCTGAAATTGCAATTGTTGACGAAGGAGGTATTTCAGCAATATTCCTTGTAACTATAATGTAGCTAACAACAAAAACCGACATTCCAAGTATTGTCGGTATTCCTGCTGTAAAAAAAATTCTCCTTGCCATTCTATCCGCAACATATTTGGGTATCCCACTTGATGATCGTTTTTGCGTTGTTAAAGTATTAGAGGTTTTTTCTAAATTAGCAAACGCTGTTTGCTCAGAATAAACTTTTTTCTTTTTATTACTTGTCTTTTTTTTAGATTGCTTTTTTTTCATTAATTGAAATCATCCTCTGATTCCAATTTTCTTAACTAGCTCTTGATATTTCTGAACGTTTTTGTCTTTTATGTAAGATAGTAATCTTTTCCTTTTGCCAATCATTTTTAATAATCCTTGCCTTGAAGCAAAATCATGAATGTTTCCTTGGAGGTGGTCACTTAATTTCGATATTCTTTTGGAAAGCATTGCTACTTGAACTTCAACTGAACCTGTATCTGTTGGATGTACTTGATGAGTTTCAATCAGCTTTTGTTTTTCAGCTGTATCTAATGACATAAAATTTTATTTTCTTTATAATATAATACTACTTCATCTAACAAAATTACTACTATCCTTATCTAGATAATTCATAGCTAATTTCAATAAATTTTCAAATGATAAATTATTTTCTTTTTTAGCAAGTAAATTTATTTCTTTAATAATAATTGGCAAAATAGTCTTTATTTCTTTATTTTTATAATTTAATGATTGAAGGGTTAACTGAAGGTCCTCTATCATTTTATTAATTTCTGGATCCTTAATCTCAAATTCATCTTTGCCTTTTTCTTCTTCAAATTGTATTTCACTTTTAAATTTATTTTTTAATTCTAAAATTAACCGATCACTCATTTTTTGTCCTATACCAGGTACGGAACATATTAACTTTTTGTTTTGTGTTTTTATTGCATTGATAACTTCACTAATAGAAAATTTATTTAATATTCCTATACCAATTTGAGATCCAACACCTCGAATACTTAAAATTTCAATAAAGAAATTCTTTTGATCTTTTGATGTAAACCCAAATAATAAATCTGAATCCTCTTTCTTAATATGTTTTATCCAGAGAGTAATATTTTTATTAGATATCTGATTTGTTTTTAATATGAGAAAAAATGATTCTAGTATTTGTATTTCGTAACCTAATCCTTGGCAGTTTATTAGGACAAAAAATTTTTGATTAGTTTGCCATAATTCAATTAATTCTCCATTTATCCAACTAATCAATTAACCACCATCCACTTGACATCCAATTAGTGCTCCAGCAGTACCGCCAGCCGGAACGGCCCAAAATCTATCTTTCCCTCTAGTGGATGATAGTGCTATTCCAGCACCAAGAATACCACCAATAACAGAACCTTCACGACAGTCATTTTCTTCTATTTTTTCAGCTTTGCTTTCACCTCCACAAGGTATTACAACGTCTACTTCATAACTTTTTACATAGCCTGGGTTTGATTTAGTCCCAGGAATGTACTCCTCTCTATATTCAGTTCTTGTACAAGTTACTGACTTTGGGGTTGTTGCTTTGACTTGAACTATAGGAGAAAAACAAAATAATAAAGCTAAATAGAAAAATTTCACCGTTTTTTTTTATTCTTTCAATATTCTATGTCCTTTTGAGTATTTTGGAAGTAGATATAATAGTTCCTAATAAAACTAGAGAGGCACCTAATAAAAAATTTATATTTATTATTTCACTAAAAAACATAATCCCCCAAATCGACCCGAATAAAACTTGCAAATAGTTAATTGTTGAAGCTTCTGAAGCAGGTAATTTTTTTAAACCTATAGTTAGGAACGTCTGACCTAATTGAGTAAAAAAGCCAATTCCAATTATCCAAAATAATTCATTCCAATTTGGTGTAACCCAGTTGAGTAATACTATTGGTAATAAGGTTATAAAAGAAACAAGTGGGAAATATTCAATAATTACATAAACATCTTCAGTTAATGAAAGTTTCTTAACTGTAACGTAAGCTAATGCTGTGAAGATTGCTCCAAGAAATGCTATCGAAATCGAAATATTCTCAATTTCAACGTTTATATTTGATAATTGACTTGGATTTAATATTACAAATATTCCTAGCCAACCAATAATTAAAGCTAGAATTATATTACGAGTTATTTTTTCGTTTATAAATATGCCTGCAAAAATAGATATAAAAATAGGATATGTGTACTGAATGACAGTTGATATGCTCAGTGGCATCTTTCTTATCGCATAAAAAATACAAACCAAAGCAAAAGTTCCTAAAACACCTCTTAAGATAAGTAAAGGTTTATTTTTGCCCCAAGGATTTATATTTTTTAGATTAATTATGAATAATGTAATAATTAAGCTTAATAATGATCTGAATAAAACTAATTCATAAATAGGTATCCTTTTATCAATATTTTTTACGCATAAAGTCATTAAACTAAAGAAGAATGAGGCTAATACCAAATTAAACTTATTCAATGAACTAAATTTTTTTTCTAATTCTGCGATATTTATCATTTAAAAAATAGTTTTTTTATGAAATTAAGTAGATTCTTATTTGATTTTGACCTATAACAAATAAATCTTCATTTATTTTTGAAAAAGTCTCAATGGTTCATTCTATACACCCAAGAACTATTCAAGAGGTGAAGGAAAAGGCAGATATTGTTGACGTTATATCTGAACATATTGTCCTTAAGAAAAAAGGTAAGGAATTTGTTGGGATTTGTCCTTTTCATGATGATACTAAGCCATCTATGACAGTATCACCAAATAAACAATTCTATTACTGTTTTTCTTGTGGTGCAGGAGGAAATTCTATTAAATTTTTAATGGAATTTACTCGTGCAAATTTTTCAGATGTTGTACTTTCTCTCGCTAAAAAAAATAATATAAATGTTGAAAATCTTGAGGGTCCCCAAGTAGAAGCCTATAAAAAACAACTATCTAGAAAGGAAGAACTTTATAAAATATTAAGAGTCACTAAAAATTGGTTTAAGTCTCAATTAAATAATTCTCTTGGTTTTGAAGCCATGAAATATTTAACATCTAAGAGAAACTTGAGTAACAAGATTATTGATAACTTTGAATTAGGTTTTGCCCCAAATTCATGGAATGATTTATTTAATTATCTTTCCAAGGTAGAAAAATTCCCCATTAATTTAATATTAGCCTCAGGTCTTGCAATTTCTAAAGATAATTCTGACAAGATTTACGATCGTTTTAGAAATAGATTAATTGTTCCAATACATGATATGCAGGGAAGAGTAGTTGCCTTTGGAGGAAGATCTCTTGATGGTCAGGAACCCAAATATCTTAATTCTCCTGAATCAGAGATATTTGAAAAGGGAAAAATGTTGTTTGCCTTCGAAAAAGCTTCTAGTGATATTAGAAAAAGAGATAAAGCTATTATTGTTGAAGGCTACTTTGATGTTATTTCTCTTCATTCAAAGGGTATAACTAATTCTGTGGCTTCTCTCGGTACCGCATTAAATAAGTATCAAATTTCTCAACTATGTAGATGTACAGATAATAAAAATATAATTTTAAATTTTGATTCTGATAATGCAGGAATTTTAGCTACAAAAAGAGTAATTAAAGAAGTTGAGACTCTATCCCTTCATGATCAAATTAATCTTAAGATACTTCAACTAAGTCATTATAAAGATCCTGACGAATATTTGAATAGCCATACACCTGAAGATTATTTTAATTTAATTGATAATTCATCCTTTTGGATTGATTGGGAGATTGATCAGATCTTTAAAGATCAAGATTTAACTAAGTCTGAAATTTTCCAAAGTGTTATTTCTTCATTGGTAAAATTGTTGAGTAAATTGCCTCAATCATCAACCAGAACTCATTATTTACAAAAAGTTTCCGAACAATTAAGTAAGGGACAAGCTAGGTTAGCAATACAGTTTGAACAAGATTTAAGAAATCAAGTAAAGGGATTTCGTTGGCATGGTAGATCAAAAAAATTTGAACAACCAAATGAAATTTCCCGACGGGAGAAAAATGAATCGGAAATAATTTTTTATTATTTACATTGTCCAGACCTTAGGCTATTTATTCGTGATGAATTTCTCAAAAGAGAAATTAATGGTTTTAATACTAGTTATATTCAAAGTTTATGGGAAGCTATTTCAAAAATTGAGCAAAATAATTTAGGTTTAAATTACTTAAATGATTTAAAACAATCAAATAGTCAAAATCTTCAAAATGATTTTTCTTCTATTAACTTAATTTCACTTCTTCCTGACTACTTATCTCTCCATAATCCTGAATCATCAAATAAAATTAATATTTTTATTAATCCAAATGAGTTGTTTTTAACCTTGCTGAGTAATCCTAAGGACAATTTACTAGGAACATTATCACTTCTTGAGAAATATAATTCTCTAAAAAGATGTAGACACTTAATAGAATCTTGGGGATCTCAAAGATTAAAAACTTTAGAAAATTGTATATCTATTTTAATTGATAATCCCTCTTCAGGTTTATCAGGCAATAATAAAGAGATAGATGATCTTTTTAAAGATTTAAATTCAGATGCCATTAAATTTCAGGAATTATATTACCTAGAAAGACAACATATAAATTTTTTAGACAAACAACGTTGTGGCAATTTCCTCGCTAGTTAATATAAAAATTTTTAATTTATAGGCAGTATTTTTTAATCAAGTTTTTAACTTTTTTGGGTTTATCTTCAAGAACATAAGCTTCTACTTCTTTCGCATAAGTACCAGAAAAATTTGAACTAGAGAACTCTAATGCTTTTCTTTTACTTTGATGCAATTTGCTTTCTAATTTTTTTATATCCCCTATTGTTTTATTGTCATTACATTTTTGTATTGCATGAGTTGCTTCGTGTCTTAATGCTTTTCTTATCGCCCTTTCTGTTTTGAAGTTATCTTTATTTGGTTGTTGATTCTTATTTCTATAATTTGTTTTCCTTTTTGCATTTTCAGTACATATTATTATTTTATTTTCTTTAAAATTATGTAGTCCTTTTATTTCTTTGTTTAATAGACATTCAATTTTATTTTCTTCAACTATGTAGTTTGCTTTCATTAATAAGTTAAGAATCTCTTTATCTAATTTGCTCAAAAATAATATAAATTCCATTCTATCTTTTTTAATTCACTATAGTTGGGATTTGTTCTATATCAGTTGTAGATGAGCGACTTAAGAAATTCTTATTCATCTTCCAACTTTGTGGATTTTTTGTAATGGCCCATGTAATTGCATTGTTATTAAATCTTTTATTTAATAAATCAATCGTTTTCATAAGACTTGTTGATTTTTTTAAGACTTTCTGAGATTTGTAATTGATAACTGATTGCTGTAAATATTCGCTATTTGTTAAATCCTGCATTAAAACACCAGCTTTTGAGAATTTATATTCGGGATTATAAATTTCTTTAGATAATTCAACTACTATTTTTAAAATATTGTTTGTGTCATCTGTTGCATTTGTAAGTTTTCTATGAGCACTTCTTTGATAATTTTGACTTGAATATTTACTGGTTCTAGCAAATACTCTAATATTAGATGATTGTAAATTCTGACTTCTCATTTTTTCAGAGGCTTTTATTGCGTGAGTTGCCAGTGCTTGAGTTAAGTCTTCTAATTTTGTGATAGGCGTGCCGAAACTCCTGCTCACCTGAATTTCTTTTTTTGATTTCTTGTTTTTTTCTATGGGCAGGCATCTATGGCCTTTCAGTTCTAATTGCAGTCTTTTCCCTACGATGCCTAATTTCTTAATGATTTCATTTTCTTCCATATCTCTTAGTTCTCTCGCATTTTTAATACCTTTACTTTTTAACCAATTAGAGGTTTGTTTCCCGACTCCCCATATCTTATCTATACTAATTCTTTTCAAATAATTATTCTCATTTTCGGTTCTAGTTAAATCAAATATTCCAGCTGAATAATCAATATTTTTAGCTAGTTTATTAGCAATTTTTGCTCTTACTTTATTTTCTCCTATTCCTACTGTTATGGTAATCCCTAGATTCTGATATATTAATGATCTTATGCTTCTTGCCCAAGGATATAGATTTTCATCATTAGGTCTAGAAATCGAGACGAATGCTTCGTCAATGGAATAAATTTCTATTTGTTCACAGTAGTTTTTCAGTAAATTCATTAGTCTTCTGCTCATATCCCCATAAAGCGAGTAGTTTGAACTTAAGACTGCTACATCTAATTTATTTAGTCTTTCTTTGACCTTAAAATACGGAGTTCCCATTTTAATTTTTAAAGCTCGCGCTTCAGGGCTTCTTGCAATGATACATCCGTCATTATTAGATAAAATTACTACTGGTTTATTTCTCAAATGAGGATTAATATTTTGTTCACATGACGCGTAAAAATTATTAGCATCTATAAGAGCTATTGCATCAATATTTGAAATTGTCATAAATAGCTATGTATTGAATAAATAACAACTCCCCATATCTGTACATCAATATGGTTTTTAAATCTAAAATCAGGATAATTATGATTTTCTGCTTTTAAATATAATTCATTATTTTTTATAGATAATCTTTTTATTGTAAATTCTCCGTCTATCATTGCAATGATGATATTCCCTGGCCTGGCTGTTAAGCTCTTGTCTACTATTATTAAATCTTTATCTTTAATTCCTGCATTTATCATTGAGTCACCTTTAACTCTAAGAAAAAAAGTGCTAAACGGATTAGATATTAAATGTTCGTTTAAATCAATATTTTCTTCTGTATAGTCATCTGCGGGAGAAGGAAACCCTGCTGATACCGAATCAGTTAATAAGGGGATTTTAAATGTTTTAGTAGTTGAATCAAAAGAATCCAAGATTAAATTAATAGTATATATGTACTATATAGCAAAAAATCAAAAAATAGTAAGTTATTAAACTTTTATAGATTAATTTTAGATTGAATCTATTCTTTTTAAGATCGATGGTAAGGGGAGTTGTTTGATATAGAAATAGCTCTATAGATTTGCTCAATTAGAATTAATCTAGCTAATTCATGAGGAAAAGTTAAAGGAGACAGGCTTAGTAGAAGATCTGATTTTTCTTTTATATCTGAACTAACTCCATCAGTATCACCGATTAAGAAATTAATTTTTTTATTTTTAAAATTCAAAAGTAAGGAACATAGTTCAACTGAATTAAACTGTTTTCCTTCTTCACTTAGGCAGATAATAATATTGTTATTGGATTTAAGATTATTTAAATTAAAAGTCTTTAACTCATTAATAATAAGTTCAGGCATTCTTTTTTTGTATTGATTAATTCCATCTCTAATCCAAATTTTCTTTATTTTGCCGATAGCATAAATTGCTAATCTATTACTCTGAAGCATAAGAAAATATTAAAACTAATTATTCATCAAGAAGATAGTTAAATTCATCATATAGTTCCTCTTCGGTTGTTAATTTCTTGGAAAAATTATCTTTTTTAGAATTCATATTAATTTGATTAATCTCACTTTTTCTTAGTGAATTATTAACGTTAGAAGTCTCTTCTAAAGATTCTGAATTATCAATTAAAGAATAAAAAATTTTATTGGGATCTTCTGAATTAAGTGGATTGGTGATTAAATTATCATTATTAGTTATATTTGTGTAATTATTTATATTTTTACTTTCATTATTTAAAGTTTTCTTTTTTTTAAATTTATTGAGTTTATCTAAATTTTTTTTTGATAAGCTCATGATATAAAGTATTAAATAAATTCATATTTAATTTAAACATATTATTTATCTTTTAGATGAATTCTAAAAACTATCATCAAAAAAAAAGATTTGGACAACACTGGTTGGTAAATAAAAAAATATTAGAAAAAATTAAAGAAATTGCTGTTCTTAATGAAAATGACTTTATTTTAGAAATTGGTCCTGGCAAAGGAGCTTTAACATCTAAGTTGTTAGATTCAGAAATTAAAAAATTACATGCAATTGAATTAGATAAAGATTTAATAAATTTATTAAATGATAAATTCAATAATAATGATAAGTTTTCACTGCAACAGGGAGATATTCTTTCTATAAATTTAGATTCGATTAATAAGAAGATTACAAAAGTGATTGCAAATATTCCTTACAATATAACAGGACCAATATTGGATATTTTCATAGGTCGATTGGGCATTATAAGAAACTATAATTACGAAAAAATAATATTTTTAATGCAGAAAGACGTTGTAGATAGGATTTTGTCAAAAGAAGGTAGTCCCAATGCTGGTGCGCTTAGTATAAGAATGCAACTTTTATCAAAAATAAAAAGAATATGTGATGTGCCTCCTTCATCATTTAGTCCGCCTCCAAAAGTTTTTTCTTCTTTAGTAGTTTTCGAACCAATTAAAAATGATTTAAGATTAGATATTAGTCTAGAAAAATATATAGATAAGCTTCTTCGAATTTCATTTAATTCAAGAAGAAAAATGCTTAGAAATACTCTTAATTCAATACTTTCAAATGAAGAGATAAATGAATTATCTGAATCTTCAAAAGTTTGTTTTAATTTAAGACCTCAAGATATTTCAATTGACCAATGGATTAAGCTTGCAGAAAATTGTATTAAAATTAAAAAATAATTATTTAATTATATGCAAGATTTAGCTAAAAAGAAAATCAATATAAAATCTCCTGCCAAAATAAATTTGCACCTTGAAGTTATTGGTAAAAGAGAGGATGGATTTCATGAGTTAGCAATGATTATGCAAAATATCGATCTTTCTGATTATTTAGAATTTGAAATTAATAATGAAGGTTTAATTAAACTTGAGTCTGATTGTAATGATTTAAGCTTATCTGATGATAACTTAATTGTTAAATCGGCAAATCTATTAAGGAAAAAATCAAATATAGATTACGGAGCGAATATATTTTTAAGAAAAAATATCCCAATTGGCGCAGGATTAGCTGGTGGATCCAGTAATGCAGCAGCAACATTAATTGGTCTTAATTATTTATGGGATTTGAAATTAGATCAAGAAACTTTATGTTCATTAGCATCAACTTTAGGATCTGATATTCCCTTTTTTATAAATGGTGGTATTCAACTATGTTTTGGAAGAGGCGAAATTTTGGAGAAATTAGATTCAACTTTTGAATATGGAGTAATTCTTTTAAAAAATCCGAATGTATCAGTATCAACTGCTGAAACTTATAAAAAATATAGTAAAAAATTTTGTGATCAATATCTTTCTGATAGAGAAATGATTGAGAATATAAGAAAAAGTTTAAGACATAATGGTTTAAATAACTTAAATTTTGATAGTCAACATTTATCTATAAAAAATGATTTGCAGTTAGTTGTTGAAAATGACAATGATTCTGTAAAGCAGGCATTATTTTTACTTTCTAAATTAGAAAATTGTCTCACATTTTCAATGAGTGGATCAGGCCCTACATGTTTTGCACTCTTTAAAGATATAGAGACTGCCAAAAAAGAATTAACTGTAAATTATCAATTATTTAAAGATAATGGTTACGATTCATGGGTTTGCACTTTCCTTGAAAAAGGAATAACATTCATTTAAATTTTTTCTATTCAAATTTTATTGTGGCTGATAATAGTAATGAGAATATTGAAAAAAACATTCCCGAAAAAGGTCCATTAAATTTTATTGTAGGATCATTAACAAGTTTTCTGTTATTTATATTTTTTTATTTTTTAAGTAATAAAATTGCAATCTATTTTACAGTACATAAACCATCAAATTCTTCTGAAATAGTTCAAAATATTTCTACTAGTATTAATACCTTAATAATTGGATTATCTTTTTTGCTAACTTTCTCTTTCGCTTTTATAGGTATAGGACTTTTTATTGTATTTATTCGCAGTTTTTTTCTGAAGAAAAATTGAATTGCCAATATTATTAATAAAACACTTTCTTTGAATGTCTTTACATGACTTAGGCCTTTTAATCCTTTTACTTTCGCCTGGAATGATTTTATCAATATTACTACTTATAACCTTCGCTGAAGGAGGTTGAATTATTCAAAGTGGTAGGATTATGTATGTGATTAATTAGGTAATTAATTGTGGCTGGAACATTATTATTTAATGCTTTAAAAGAGGCAATTGATGAAGAAATGGCAAATGATGTAAATGTTTGCGTTATGGGGGAAGATGTTGGTCAATATGGAGGATCTTATAAGGTAACTAAGGACTTATATGAAAAATATGGAGAGTTAAGAGTCTTAGACACTCCAATTGCAGAGAATAGTTTTACCGGTATGGCTGTGGGTGCAGCAATGACTGGGTTAAGACCAATAGTAGAAGGAATGAATATGGGTTTTTTGCTTTTAGCTTTTAATCAGATATCAAATAATATGGGTATGCTTAGATATACAAGTGGCGGAAATTATAAAATACCAGCAGTAGTACGAGGACCTGGAGGAGTTGGTCGTCAACTTGGTGCTGAGCACAGTCAAAGACTTGAAGCATATTTTCATGCAGTTCCTGGCATAAAGATTGTTGCATGTAGTACACCCACAAATGCTAAAGGTTTAATGAAAGCAGCTATAAGAGATGATAATCCGGTTCTATTTTTCGAACATGTTCTTCTATACAATTTGTCTGAAGAATTACCTGAGGGTGATTATACTTGCGCTTTAGATCAGGCTGACGTTGTAAAAGAAGGTAAAGATATTACTTTATTGACTTATTCAAGAATGAGACATCACTGCCTTAAAGCTGTTGAAGAATTAGAAAAAAAAGGAATAGATGTTGAGTTAATAGATTTAATAAGTTTAAAACCATTTGATATGGAAACCATCTCAAAATCAATAAGAAAAACAAATAAAGTAGTTATTGTTGAAGAATGTATGAAGACTGGAGGTATTGGTGCAGAATTAATTGCCTTGATAACAGAAGAGTGTTTTGACTATCTTGATGCCCGACCCATTAGATTATCTAGTCAGGATATTCCAACTCCTTATAATGGAAATCTTGAGAATTTGACAATAATCCAACCACATCAAATAGTTGAAAAAGTTGAAGATTTAATTAGTGGGAGTATATAGAGAATGAAAAGAAGGCAAGGTTGGCTTTTTTTTATTATATTTCTACTTACTTTATCTGTTTATCTATTAATAAATTATCCCTTACAGTTGGGATTGGATTTACAAGGTGGTTCTCAACTTACACTACAAATTATTAAAGAGGAAGGTAAGGTAACAAGGGATGAGCTTGAAGCAGTTAATTCGGTTATAGATAAGCGCGTTAACAATTTAGGGGTTTCTGAGTCTAATTTGCAAACCCTCGGTGGAGATCAATTGATTTTAGAATTACCAGGTGAACAAAATCCATTAGTTGCTTCAAGGGTATTAGGTAAGACTGCTTTATTAGAATTTAGAACTCAAAAAAAAGGAACATCTACAGATTTAAAAACCCTGCAACTACAGAGATTGACTATTAAAGAATTAATTGAACAATATTCCTTTGCAGAAAAAAGTCAAAATGATAATAATTTAAAAGTTATTCAAGATGATCTTAAAGATATAGAGCAAGAATTGAATTACTCATCTACTAGTAATGATTTATATGGGAAGTTAATTGAAATCAAAAAATATGTTGATAAAGAAATTACAAATTTATTTATTAAAACAGATTTATCTGGTAAGGATCTTATTAACGCAGGAAGGAGACAAGAACAAACAAATAGTAATTGGGAAGTTTTATTAACTTTTAGTAATTCAGGAGGTGAAAAGTTTGCAGAAATTACAAAGTCAATTGCTGGCACTAATCAACTATTGGCTATCATTTTAGATGGTGAATCAATAAGTGAAGCCAGTGTTGGTAATCAGTTTGCTAGTACTGGGATTACAGGTGGGTCAGCAACAATAAGTGGTAATTTTAGTGCTGAAAATGCTAGAGAATTAGAAGTTCAACTTAAAGGCGGCTCATTGCCATTGCCAATTGAAATAGTAGAAACTAACACAATAGGGCCTTTATTGGGATCCAATAATATTTTAAAAAGTCTTTATGCAGCTATTAGTGGGTTAATTTTTGTTGGTATTTTTATGATTTTTAATTATAGAATTCTAGGTTTTGTTTCAGTTCTTTCTCTAGTACTTTATGGTTTCTTTAACTTAGCGATATATTCTCTAATTCCTGTAACTTTGACTTTACCTGGAATATCTGGGCTTATACTTAGTATTGGTATGGCTGTTGATGCAAATATTCTAATATTTGAGAGAATTAGAGAAGAATTATATGATGGTAATACTCTTACAAGATCTATTGATAGCGGTTTTCAAAGAGCTAATTCATCCATAGTTGATGGCCATATTACAACTCTTCTTAGTTGTTTTGTATTGTTTTTATTAGGAACAAATTTTGTTAAGGGTTTTGCGGCAACATTAGGTATTGGAGTCTTAATAAGCTTGTTTACATCATTAAATTGTTCCAAAACTATTTTGCGATTTTTTACAACATATCAATCTTTGAGACAGAAAAATCTCTATCTGCCAAGGAATAATTTTTCAAATTAATTTTTTTATTTCTAATTTCCCATGAAATACAATCTTGAACTAATAAAAAATAAAAAAAGGATAATTGGGTTTTCAACTTTTCTTATTTTGTTGAGTCTTTTAGGAATTTTATATTCTACTTTTAATACTTCTTATAAGAAGCCTATAAATTTAGGGATGGATTTTGTTGGGGGAAATGAACTAAGAATAGAGAGAATTTGTAAGGAGGAATGTACTAATTTTTCTCCTGATTCAGTTTTAGAAAATCTAAGAGAGAACTCTAAAAATAAAAACTTATTAAATAACATTAAATTACAATCTCAAAATAATAATAAATTGATTTCAATAAGAACACCTTATTTGAGTATCGAAGAATCAAATAATCTTATTAGTAATCTTGATAATATTATTGGACCTTTAAATTATGAGAGTAAGGATTCAAGATTAATAGGTCCAAAGCTTGGGAAAAGATTACTTACTAATTGTGTTACTTCATTGTTAGTTTCTTTATTTGCAATTTCTTTATATATAACTATTAGATTTGATAAAAAATATGCATTATTTGCATTATTAGCTTTATTCCATGATTTATTAATTGTTTTCGGTATATTCTCTTGGCTGGGAATTATATTATCTGTCGAGGTAAATAGTTTATTTGCTGTTTCCTTGCTTACTATTGCTGGTTATTCTGTAAATGATACTGTTGTTATTTTTGATAGAATTCGTGAAAATTTAAAATCAAAGAAAGAAGGCTATAACGAAACTATTCAATTATCAGTAAACGAATCATTTAGGAGAACAACGTTTACCAGTATTACAACTCTAATCCCTTTATTAAGCATAATTTTGTTTGGATCTTACTCGCTATTCTGGTTTTCCTTAGCCTTGTCATTAGGAATTATAGTTGGAAGTTATTCAAGTATTTTATTGGCTCCATCTTTGTTGCTTAAAGACTGAGATTAGGCTTCTAAATATATGAAATTGAATTACTATTTGATAATTTTATTTTCCTTAGTTTTAATAGATCTTTCTACTGAGCTAAGAATATTATTTGATCATTTTACTTTTAATTCACTATATTTTGCTATTGGTAAACATCCCTTAGCTTTCTTTATACTTTTTTCTTATCCGTATTTGTATAAAAAAATAAAGTAGTTTTTAAATATCTTTAAGTGATTCTTTGATTAAAACCTGAATTACTACTGCTAATGGAAGAGATAGTATTAAGCCTAATGGACCAAAAATGAAGGTAAATCCAAATTGTGATATTAATGTTAAACCAGGAAGTAAGTTTGCTTTTTTCTTCATAATAGATGGCATTATTACATAACTTTCAATATTTTGAATGATTACATATGCTCCTAAAACGGCCATTGGTTTCCAAAAATTATCTAGTAGTGCAATTGAGACTGGAAATATCCCACTAATAACTGGACCTATATTTGGAATAATGTTAAGAACCATTGCTATTAAAGCATTTGAGACAACATATTTAACGTCTAATATAGACAGGACTATTAATGATAATATACCTACTGATAATGAGCTTATAACCATAGAAAAGGTCCAATTTGCTAATGCGGTATTGCATTTTTCCAGAATATTTCTAAATTTGTTGCGATAATTTTTTGGAATTAATAGAAGTATATTTTCTTTATATTGTTTTGGTTCAATAGAAATCATTAAACTCACTGCTAATACGAATATTAATTTCAAAAGACCTGAACCAAGATTCCCCGCAATATTTATTAAATTTTTAAAACTTTCTTGAATAGCTTTTGCAATAGTTGAGGCATCTGGAATAGTTACTACATTATTTATAAGATTGAAAATGTCTATAACATTTTCTGATTGTTCACCATATAATAAAACTTTAAATTTATTCAGATTTGTATTAATCAAAATATTTATTTTTGATAAACCATTTGGAATATCAACTAATATTTCATTGAATTCTTTTATAAACGGAGGCAATACAAGTATAAAAATAGTAAATACTATTACTGATATAACAGTTAAGACAAGAAACAATGACAGCGGTCGGGGAATTTTCAAACCCTTTTGTATTTGATTACATAAATTACATACAATATTGGAAATTACCAAGGAACAAATTATTAAGAGAAGAAAATCTCTTAGAGTCCATACTATTAACAAAGTGATTAAAATTACTACTAACTTGAAATATGAAGAACTACTCAATTTTCACAATATTCTAATTCTTTTCAGAATATCCTAATCCATTTGATTTGGCATAACTATTTGCAAATCTCATAAATCTATCAAAGTCAGATGTGTTCTTCCAGATATATACTGCTTCTAAAAATATTGGTTCTCCATCAACAAACTTTACTTTAACTTCCCGAGTTAATAATTCACCTTCTGAGTCAATCATACGCATACCTGTGATTTCACCATCAGTAATTGAAGATAATGCCTGAGGTTTTTCGAACAAAAATAAAGCTTGGCCGGTGGTACCATCCTTACTCCTAGTGAGTCTTATTTCAGGAACTACAGGTTCATCAGTTCCTTCATAAAATTGTATTTTTGCAGTTTTATTAACTGTCATAATGTTAGTTTTATAATTTATTATCTTAGGAAATATTTTTCATATTCGTTTGTAGTTATTTATAAAACATTATTTACTAACTCTAGGATACTTTCATCATATTTTTTGTCGGTTAAATTTAATATCTTTATATTTGTTTTACCAACCTTTTCATATTCATAACATTTATCGTAATAATCTAGAACTGATTTGCAAACTAAATCCCATCTCTCATTTTTAATTGATTCGAGAGCTATTATTGTTCTTTGTGGTCCTAATCTTTTTTTAATCCTTAATACAGATTCTTGGAGTTCTTCTTTCTTAAAAACACTATAAGTATCTATCAACTCATCTAACCTGTTAGATTCGCTCCTTATAATTTCTATTCTCCTTGAATTTTTCATCTGATTGAAAAATTCATGGGGTATTTTGCATTTACCTATATTTGCACTTTCAGCTTCTACAAAAATATAATTAGAAATATTAAAGGTATATAATTTTTCTGCAATTTTATTTTCAAATTGTTCATTTGAAGGTTGTTCTTTCATTCCTAAACCTCCAAATGTACTTCCTCTATGACAAGCAAATCCTTCAAGATCAATAGTTTGATATTTATATTTCTCTAGTAATGATAATAATCTTGTTTTCCCTGTTCCTGTTTTTCCGCCAATAACTACTATATTTAACTTTTTTGAGAAACTATTTAATACCCATCTTCTATATATTTTATATCCTCCCTTAAGTGTTATTGTTTTTAATTTATATTTATCTAGTAGCCAAGCAATGCTTTGTGAACGCATTCCGCCTCTAGAGCAATATATTCTGATAAAAAATTCGTTATTTTTATTGGGAATAGTTTTATAAGAGTCAATACTCATGAATAAATTATCAAGAAGTAATTCCATTTTTTTTTCAAAAAATTTTAATCCCTCTATGACAGCTTTTTTTCTTCCTTCTTTTTTATAAATCGTGCCAATTATTGATCTCTCGTCATTATCAAATAATGGAATGTTAATAGAATTAGGCATGTGTCCTTTATAATATTCACCTGGGCTCCTAACATCAATAAGTGGTCCTTTAAAACTACTAAATTTCTCTAGTTCTTTTCTTTTGAAATACATGGATAGTTTTTATTTTTTTTGATTTTTTAAAATGAATAACAAAGAACAAGATAATTATAATAATGCTACATTAGATCTGATAAAAAAATTTGTAGATTCTAATCAAAGAAAAAGAATAAATTTATTAGCTCAACTAGAATCTGAAGTCGAAAATATTTTTAATCTTGGCCCTTCACTTTTTGATATCTTTGATAATGATGGAGATGACTGGGCTGCAGGTTGGATATTGCAAGTTTTAAAAAAATTTAAGCCTGAATTCTTTGAAAACTCTAAATTCAATAATTGGTTTAATACATATTCAGATATTGATATTAATTATGAAGATTTGCAATTGATGTTGGTTGAGCAAAAATTTGAAGAGGCAGATAGATTAACAAGTTCCTACTTGAGGAAATTAGCTGGAAAATTAGCTGAGAAACGTGGTTATGTTTTCTATAGTGAAGTTAAAAATATGTCAGGTAAAGACCTACAAACAATAGATAGATTATGGACTATTTATTCTACTGGTAGATTTGGATTCTCAATTCAAGCAAAGATATTAAAATCAGTTGGTAAAAAATATGAATTAATGTGGCCGAAAATAGGTTGGAAAAAAGAAGGCTTATGGACTAGATATCCGGGATCTTTTCGCTGGTCTTTGGATGCTCCTGATGGACATATGCCTTTAATAAATCAACTAAGAGGAGTAAGACTTATGGACTCCATCCTGCGGCATCCTGCTATTGCTGAGAGACATAATAATATTCTTTAAATAGAGGTATTTAATAAGTTAAAATTAAGACAGTATCAAAATATTATTATGTCCTTACTTCGGGGCAAAAATATTTTAAAAAAATTTTTTAAAAGACCAAATATTAACTGGTCAAACTTCGAATTCGAATCATCATTACAGTTAAATGATTTTGTAGATCAATTATTAGAACCTATTGAAAATTCTGAATCAACCTATCTTATAAAACTTGGTTTACATGAAGCTTTAGTTAACGCAGTAAAACATGGAAATAAATTAGATCCTAAAAAAAATATTAGAGTGAGAAGAATAATTACTCCTAATTGGTGTGTTTGGCAAATTCAAGATCAAGGTAATGGTCTAGAAACAAAAAAAAGAGACTATAAATTACCAAAAAAAATTAGTAGTGTAAATGGGCGTGGTCTTTACATTATTAATGAATGTTTTGATGACATTAGATGGAGTAGTAAAGGTAATAGGCTTCAGTTGGCTTTAAAAAGATGATTTTTACTAGGGCATGGTTGATCTACATTAATTTCTTTTAACCATTTAACACTTTCTTCTATATATTCAATAGTTTCTTTTTCATTACAAGAAATCATTAAATGGCATAATCCCGCCGAAATTAGTTCTGCAGATCTTTTATATTTATTTCCTTTATCTTTATGCCAATTAGAATGATCAATTTTTAATTTTTCATTAAGACTTTGAACAATCTGAATAGTATCTTTATCCCAATAGGTCATAGAATTTTTTATTTACTTTACAGCAGACCATACTTTGGTCATAAAAAAGGAATTTGATTTTACATCTTTAAACCCTATTTCCTCTATTTTAGAATCTATATCCTCTTTTATGTAATCACAATAAAAAGGCTCATGAAAAGATTTATAGAAGTTTTCCATTACGGATGTAAAATCAGGTGAATCACTTATTTGAATTGAATCGGCTAATACTAATATCCCCCCAGGCTCAAGAACTCTAAAAAATTCATTTAATACTTTTGCTCTAATTGTTCTAGGTAATTCATGAAATAAGTAAACACAAGAAACGCATTGAAAACTATCATTTTCAAAAGGTAATTCTTCAGCATTACCTTTAATTAATTGAATTAAATCTCCATCTAAATCTGAAATATATCTACTTGCCTCTTTTAAATATGAATCAGATAAATCAATTCCTGTAATTTTTTCTTTAGGAAATGCGGCTCTTAATTGTTTTAATGTTCTTCCTGATCCCGTAGCTACATCAAGTATTTTTATAGAGCTTATTTTTCTATCACTAAAATTTTTAAGCCCTTCTTTTATTGGCTTAATTATTCTTCTCCTCATTGAGTCAGCACTTCCATTGAAAAGTATCTCTACTTGTAGGTCATAAATGCTAGCTGAAAAATCTGATAAATAACCATCTGTTTGATGATGAAAATTTCTCAAGTAATATTGAGGATAATTATCTTTATCAATTGATTTTGGAAGATCATCAAAGTTTTGTTTTCTGCGTCTATCCCAAGTATTAGGCATATCGAGCCAAATTTTAGGATATTGAGTTAGATATCTAAGCCATGGCTCATCAAATAATAATTTTTTTGGATATATATTTTTTTCTGCATCATTCCAATCTTCTTCTCTTAAAATATCCATTGAATTTTGGATTTGCATTAGTAGATCCTTATCTATATCAAAATTTTCAAGCCTCGAATCGGGAAGAATAAAATTCATTAATCTTGAACTAATTTGCTTGTGAGCGAAACCTGCAATGCTTTTACTTTGTTGTAGCGTTTTATATGCAATTTTTGAAATAGATTCCCTAGCCATTTTTCAATTTATATATATATATTCCAACAAAAAAAAAATCAATTTGAGAATATTTTGTGATATTTCTCAAATTGATTATTTTAAAATAATAATTTCTTTTAATTATGCATCGTAATACATGAAGAATTCATGTGGATGAGGCCTTTGTCTTAGTTGTTGTACCTCTTCGTATTTTATATCGATAAAGTTATCAATAAAATCTTCAGTAAATACTCCGCCAGCTAATAAATAATCTTTATCTGCTTTTAGTGCATTGAGTGAGTCATTTAGAGAGGAAGGTACTGTATCAATTTTTGCAAGTTCATCAGCTGGAAGTTCAAATAAATCTACATCTACTCCATCACCAGGATCAATTTGATTTTTTATTCCATCAATACCAGCAAGCATCATTACAGAAAATGCTAAGTAAGGATTTGCAAGTGCGTCACCTGATCTGAATTCTAATCTTTTAGCTTTAGGGCTTGGACCTGTTAAAGGTATTCTTACTGCAGCTGATCTATTACCCTCAGAATAAACTAGATTTACAGGTGCTTCGAATCCTGGAACCAATCGTTTATAACTATTTGTGGTTGGGTTAGTAAATGCTAAGAATGATGGAGCATGCTTAAGTATGCCTCCGATATACCATCTTGCAGTTTGAGATAAATTTGCATATGCTCCTTCACCAAAAAATAGTGGCTGACCACTCTTCCATAAACTTTGGTGAACATGCATTCCAGTTCCATTATCGTTAAAAACAGGCTTAGGCATAAACGTTGCAGTTTTCCCATATTTTTTAGCAACATTCCTGACAACGTATTTATAAGTCATTACGTTATCAGCAGAATTTATTAATGAATCGAATTTCATTCCAAGCTCGTGTTGACCGGCACCAGCAACTTCATGGTGATGCTTTTCGGTGGGTATGCCTAATTCACCCATTAAAAGTAACATTTCAGATCTGATGTCTTGAGCAGTATCATTTGGAGAAACTGGGAAATAACCTTCTTTGTATTGGATCTTGTATCCTAAATTTCCACCTTCTTCAATTCTTCCTGTGTTCCAAGGAGCTTCAATTGTATCTACACTGTAAAAGCAAGAACCTTCTTTTGAATCGTATCTAACGTCATCAAATAAAAAGAATTCCGGTTCCG
Source organism: Prochlorococcus marinus XMU1405 (assembly GCF_017696275.1). Taxonomy (NCBI): domain Bacteria; kingdom Bacillati; phylum Cyanobacteriota; class Cyanophyceae; order Synechococcales; family Prochlorococcaceae; genus Prochlorococcus; species Prochlorococcus marinus. Next base: position 181,659 of record NZ_JAAORF010000002.1, read on the forward strand.
GTCCAAAAAATGCTGTATCAGCAATCCCAGTGGATTCTAAGTACTTTAAAGCCTTTTGAGCTAAAGATCTTGGGCATCTATCATAAGGTTCTCCACTTCTAGGCTCTTGGATAGAGCAAATCATACTTAGAGTTTTATGTTTGTAAAAAGGATCAATCCATGCTGTACTTGCATCGGGAACCATTGACATATCGGAGGCATTAATTGCTTTCCAACCTCTTATTGATGAACCATCAAATGCTAGACCTTCTGTAAATGAATCCTCTTCTATCATGTCTGATGTAAGAGTTAAATGTTGCCATTTACCATGGATGTCTGTGAATTTTAAATCGATGAGTTCAATTCCTTCATCTTTAATTTGACTTAAAACATCTTGTGGAGACTTAGACATAACTTTTGAGATACCTTCTATGAAATTAATAACTTGATGATTCTTATTATGTATCAACCGTAACTTTTTTCAACACTAGATGTCTTCTTTGAGTGTTTCAAGTCATAACTTTAATAATTATTTACTTAATTATTTAAATTGAATTAATTTCTATAAAAAAATATCGCTTTAGCGACGATATTAGTCTAATTTAAAAGTAATTGAATGTAATTCTTTGACAGAAGCAAATCTTATTCAGGCTTTAAATAAAGAGAATTTATCTCATTTATCAAAGACTTATGTTCCCTCTAGACTTTTATTAGGACCTGGACCTTCAAACGCACATCCAGAAGTTTTAAGCGCTCTTTCTTTAAATCCTATTGGTCACTTAGATGAGGCATATATCTCATTGATGTCTGACGTTCAGCAACTTTTAAGGTATACCTGGCAGTGCAATAATCGTCTTACACTCCCAATGAGCGGCACTGGTAGTGCAGCGATGGAAGCTTCAATAGCTAATTTTATTGAAGAAGGCGAAAAAATTCTTATTGCTAAAAAAGGATATTTTGGAGATAGATTAGTTGATATGGCAAATAGATATAAAGCTCAAGTTTCCTTTATTGAAAAACCATGGGGTGAAGCTTTTACTTATGAGGAAATTAAGTATGAAATAGAGACTAAAAAACCCGCTATTTTTGCTATTGTCCATGCTGAAACATCAAGTGGTGTTTTACAACCTCTTGATGGTATTGGGGATATTTGTAGAAATAATAATTGCTTGTTTTTAGTTGATGCTGTTACTTCACTTGGTGCTTTGGAATTATTGATAGACGAATGGAAAATTGATCTAGCATACAGTTGTAGTCAAAAGGGATTAAGTTGTCCCCCTGGATTAAGCCCTTTTACAATGAATAAAAGAGCTGAAGAAAAACTAGGCTCTAGAAAAACAAAAGTACCTAACTGGTATTTAGATTTATCTCTATTAAATAAGTATTGGGGTTCTGATCGTGTTTACCATCATACTGCTCCTGTAAACATGAATTTTGCTATTCGTGAAGGTTTACGATTAATAGCGAATGAGGGTTTAGAAAATGTTTGGAATAGACATAACACCAATGCAAAGAAATTGTGGAATGGTTTAGAAAGTCTTGGAATGGAATTGCATGTATCAGAGGATTATAGATTGCCAACATTAACCACAGTTAAAATACCTCCAGCAGTTGATGGGGATGGTTTTAGAAATCATCTCTTAAGAAACTTTGGAATTGAGATAGGAAATGGACTTGGAGAATTATCCGGAAAGGTCTGGCGTGTAGGGCTAATGGGTTTTAATTCATGTGAGGAGAATGTTGATAGATTATTAAACCTATTTGATACCGAGCTAAAGAAATTTTCTATTTTTGAATCCTCAACTTTTTGAACCAAGTCTGTAAAATTTGACTGCATTCGTCCTCTAGGATACCTCCAATTATTTCCATTTTGTGATGAGCACTTTCGTGTTTTGATAGGTCAATTGAACCACCCAATCCACCTCTTTTCTTATCGTAAGCCCCGAAAATAACTTTACCCATCCGTGCTTGAATAAGTGCAGAGGAACACATAGTACAAGGTTCTAAATTTGTGATAATAGTACATTCATTAAATCTCCAATCATTTTTTATTAGAGATGCCTGCCTAAGTGCCATTATCTCAGCATGACCTAATGGGTCTTTATTTATATTCCTTCTGTTAACCCCTCTCCCTATAATTCTTCCCCTCTTATCTAAAATTATTGAACAGATTGGTAGCTCAACTTTCCCAATTTCTTTGGATCTTCTTAATATCGAATTCATCCATAAAGTGTATTTTGCATTATTTGTTTTTATTTGTTGTTCTTCATTACTATTTCCATTTTCAAAAATATATCTCATTTAGCAAGATTGAGAATAGAATTATTAATAGATATCTTATCTGATGGCTGAAGATTTAATTAATAATAAAGATATATATTTCCCCTCAAATTTAGGGACTAATGACAAATTGATTACTCTTCTGAATAGAGCAAGTCAAACTCTTTGTGACTGGTTCTCTAAATCTGATAAAAATGGTCCTTTACCTTTTGATGAGAGTTTCAGTTGTATTATGCCTTCGGAAGATGGTAACTCTGAGGAAGAATTGTTTTCTGAGATTGAATCTCTTTTGAATAATTCATTTAATCCCGTTCATCCTGGCTCACTAGCTCACCTTGATCCCCCACCTTTAATTTTCTCTATTTTGGGAGATTTAATTGCTGCTGGTTTAAATAATAATCTTCTCGCTTACGAGTTATCACCAAGCCTAACATTACTTGAGGAATCATTATGCAAATGGTTTGCCAAGAAAATAGGGTTTAATGATTTCTCTGGAGGTATAGCTGCTAGCGGAGGTACATTAAGTAATCTGAATGGACTTATTGCAGCTAGAAATAATGCTGGATTAGGTACGAATCCTAATTCTGTATTACTTGTTAGTGAAGATGCCCATTCTTCTTTCGTTAAATGTATAAGAGTAATGGGCCTTGATAATAGTAATCTTGTGAGGATTAAAACTGATAATCAAGGTCGAATGGATATAAACGATCTGAGAAACTCTTTAGATAAATGTTCAATAGAAAATAAAAAAATATTTGCTATTGTTGCCACCCTTGGGACTACTGTAAGAGGAGCCATTGATCCTATTAAAGAAATAAGTGAAATCTGTAAACAAAGAAAGATATGGTTACATATTGATGGTTCAATTGGAGGAATTTTTGCTATAACTTCTATTCCAATAGAAGGTCTAAATAATATTAATCAGGCTAATTCGATAACGATAAATCCACAAAAAATTATTGGCATTACAAAGACTTCATCTTTGTTATTGGTTTCAAATATGAGTACTTTAGAAAATACTTTTAATACTGGACTACCATATATATCATCTAAAGAAAATATTATAAATAGAGGAGAAATAGGCATACAAGGTTCTAGACCTGCAGAGGTTATCAAACTATGGCTTGGGTTACGTTTTTTAGGTCTCAAAGGAATAGAAAATATATTAAAATCATCAATTAAAAGAAAAGATTTTTTTGTAAAAAATATTGATAAAAATAAATTTGATATATATTCAGGTCCTCTTCATATTGTTTCATTCTTGCCAAATAAACTTGAGCCAGATGACTCTGATGAATGGACTAAAACTAAAGTAAATGAACTAATTAACAATAATTTTATGCTTTCTAGACCAAAATTTAAAGGGAAATATTTTTTACGGGTTGTCATGGGAAATTACAATACAAAGGATTCTCATATTGAAGAACTTCTGAGACTTCTAGATGCTTAACTAATAAATATGGGAAGACCAAAAATTATTGCAATAGTAACAGGTTTTATCTCTATAGCTATTTGCATTGCTTATTTACTATTAATAACTATCTTTGATTTCAGAACTTATCTAAATGATCAATTATCCAATATTAATTAGTAAATGGAGGCAAATTTTTATTTGATTTAAAATATTTTTTCATTTCAATTTTTGAAATAGCTTCTTTAACGAAATTATTTAAAATTTCCTCTCTTTTACTTACTCTATAGATTTTATCTACTACTTCTTGAATTCCTCCATCGCCCCAATCTTGGCCATTTTTAAAATATTCAATCAAACTTAGTCCTACTATTCTTATTAACCAGCCTGCTGTAACTGATTGTATAGATTTAGATAATATTATTTTAGTCAAGCTTGTAGCTAAAGCAGGAGAAAGAATGGCGAGACCCCCTTTTAGTATTCCTTGTTTAGCCAATGCACTTAGCAATGAAGTCGCCAAATCTTTTGCATCTTTTTTTGTAAGCTTTATTTCATATATTTTTGATAACTCCATTATCATTTGAAGGTTTACGGAGGTAGTAGTAAGAAAATCAACAGCTGGTAGTGGATTAACTAGTATTACTCCTCCTGTTATCCACATATATTTATTAATCACTTTATTTGACATTAAATATCTTTGTTCTTGTACGAAATTTTTACTTTTAATACCTAACTTATTTGAGCGAAAAAGAATATTATCCGCCAACAACTCTTCACCATTATTATCGAGGGTTTCAATTATTTCTCTAAATAAACTTCCTACCTCTGGAACTAAATTTAAAGCATCTGATTTTGTATAGGGAGATTTTTGAGGAACTGCAATTGTTTGAACGACTGATATTTTATTTTTTCTAGCGGATGTTATAGAAATTATATTTTCTTTGATAAGGTTATTTTCATCTCTAGACCTCAAATCACATTTATTTAGAACTATTATTATTTTTTTCCTTAACTTTAATAATTCTTTAATTAAATAGTTTTCGTATTTATTTATATCTTGATCTAACACAAAAAGAACTAAGTCAGAATTTGATGCTTGTAAAATTGTTGCTTTTTCTCTTTCTTCTCCTAATTTAGATGGTTCGAATAAACCCGGAGTATCAACTATATTAATTTTTCTTTTTAAAATTGGTATACGAATTTTATAGCTATTAATTTGCTTTGTTGTACCTATTTTTGCTGAGGTTTGTCCGACAATATTTTTCAATAATGATCTTGCTATAGATGTTTTTCCTGAGGAACCTGCTCCAAAAAGAGTAACTTTATAATCTCCTGTTTTTAATTGTGACTCTAGTTTATTTTTTTGGTAATTTAACAATTCAGCTTTTACATTATCACTAATTTTTTTGTTAATTTTCTCGACTCCTTCCAAACTTATCTTGGCAGCACCATATGTATTTTTGAATGAAAGTGTATTTTTTTTATTTTTATATATAACTTTATAAACTATTTTTTTAAATAATTTTTTATCAATATTATAAAAAGTATAAATAATTATAATTAAAAATAAAAGAGTATAAATATTTACTATTCTTACAAATATGGAAAATAAAATATAAAAAAATAATATCAATACTACATACTTTATATATTTTAATTTCAAGTAATTCATTTTATCGATTATTTTTAAAAATGTTATACAGTAAAATAATGAAACCAATATTAATTGATATATCAGCAATATTAAATACTGGAAAATTTATAAAATTTAAATTTATAAAATCAACTACAAAACCTCTATATATCCTATCTATACCATTACCAATAGTTCCACCAAGAATAAAGCTATAAGAATATAGATCGAATGAGTTTAAAGTATTCTTCCTAAATATCAAATAAATAAGTAATATAGAAAAAATAATACTTATTAAAGATAAAAATATTCTACTACCACTAAATATATTAAATGCTGCTCCGTAATTTTTTATAAAGTCTAATTTGAATAAAAGAAAATCTTTATTAATAAATAATTTTTTATTATAAAACATCAAATATTTCGTAAATTGATCTATTAGAACAATAAAAATACTTAATGATACAAAATATAATTTTGTTTTTATATTAATAATCATTATTTGCTACGTTTTAAACGTTCTATAGGTTTAATAAGTAATAAAAGTGGAAAAAGCATTAAAAAATGATATCCAATTTTACCTAATGAGTATTTCCCTAAATTATATAAAAATAAATTGTATTGACTGTGGAATAAAATTTGTATGAAGCTATAAAATATTCCAGTTAAATGCATAACAACTATTGCTATAAATCCGTTTTTTAAGAAGTTTCCAAAGTTTATTTTATTTCTATTATTTAAATTATCAATTATTTTGATTAATGGATATAAACCTAATAAGTAACCAAAATTTGGAGTGAGCAAATAACCTAATGAACCTCCTTGGTGAAAGACAGGGAGTATAAATAACCCCAAAATTATATATAAAGAAAATGCTTTGAAAACAACTTTTTTATGAAATATAAGTGTTAATAAAATTATGGTCGGAATTTGCCATGTTATAGGTAACTCAAAGTTATTACTAGATTTATAGATAAAAGGTAGCTGAACATAAACAGGTAACATTGATGTTATTACTATTGTTTGAAGACTCACAAGTATCTCAATTAATTTATATAAATTGAGCATTATTATAGATTCTATTTATAAACTTCTCAATGCAACAATGGGATCTAATTTAGAAGCTCTTTTTGCAGGTAAAACGCCAAAGATTAAACCTATTGATCCTGAAATGATCATGGTGGAAAAAGTAGTTGTAATTCCTACTGATGCAGGAAGTGGTGTTATAAGAGATAAAAGAAGAACACCTGATAGTCCTGTTGTTGTTCCAATTAATCCGCCAATTGTAGATAAAATCAATGCTTCAATCAAAAATTGAATTAATATATCTGACTGTTTAGCTCCTATTGCTTTTCTAAGTCCAATTTCTTCAGTCCTTTCACTTACAGAAACAAGCATAATATTCATGATTCCTATGCCTCCAACCACCAAAGATACTGCCCCAATACCAGCCAATAAAAACGTTAGCCCACTTGTTATATTGGTTACTATATTTAATGCATCTTCTTGTGATCTAACCGCAAAGTCATCATCTCTGATTATTTTATGTCTTTGCCTTAATAAGTTAGTAATCTGAAATTTAGCTGCACTAGTTGCATTTTTATTTATAGCTTCAACACTAATGAAGCTTAAACTTACTCCATATGTTGGGTCCTTCCCTGTAATCCTATTGACCATGGTGGTTAATGGAATATAAGCATTTTTGTCTTGATTACTTCCAAATACAGCACCTTTTGGTTTTAATATTCCAATAATTTCATAAGTATGATCTTTAATTCTGATTTTTTCCCCAAGTGATGAAGAATTATCTTTGAAAAATTCGTCTTTAAGATCAGGACCTATTACTACATAACTTCTTGCACTATTAATATCACTCTTAGATATAAATCTTCCCTTATCAATTTCAAAGCTTCTTACTTCAAGAAATTCAGGAGTAACTCCTGCAATTGATATATTTAGACTTTTAGAATTTGACTGAACTATTTCGTTAGCAGAAATTTGAGGTGCAACTTTTTTAACTGTTGGGACTTGATTACTTATTGCTAGTGCATCTTCTAAAACAAGATTTTTAGGAAATGATATACCTCTTCTTCTGGTGTCATTATTTCCAGGGACAATGAATAAAACATTTGCACCTAAATTACTTAATTGGTTTTTAGCTAATGTTTGAGCACCTCTTCCAAGCCCAACAAGTGTAATAACTGATGCATTTCCTATAATTATCCCCAGCATTGTTAACGAACTTCTTAATTTGTTCGAAACTAAAGTTTTTGTGGCCATGCCTAAGGCTTCTTTTATTGAGATATTCCTAGACATATTTATATTTATCTATTGCATCATCATCTTCAATTTGCCCCATGTATATAACACCTTCATTTAGCTGCAGTGTAATAAGGTCGCCGTTGCTAATTTGATGATCATCCAGATTTTCTAAATTACAAATTGTAGAAATCTTTTTATTATTTTTGTTAAACAAAGCATAAACATCATTTACATTTTGGTTCGTAACAATGCCGGCAATATTTTTACTCAGTGGAATATCTTTCATTAATTCCTTCGGAACAAATAATATTTCTCCTGGGCAAATTAAGGATATGTCAAGATTGTTTTTAATTATTCTTGCTTTACCTGTAACACCGATTTCCCCTATAGAAATTCCTCTTGATACAATCTTTCTTACTAAACCGACTTTTATTAAATCTGTAGAGCCGCTAATTCCAGTTAATGTACCTGCGGTTTGAACTACTAAATCTCCTTGATTTAAGATTCCCATCTCCTGAGCAATTTGCATAGCTAAACTAAAGGTTTTTGCTGTTCTTTCATCATTTTTAACTACTATTGGAGTAACTCCCCAAACAAGTTGCAATCTTCTCGCTACACTTCTCTCAGTTGTAGTTGCCAAGATAGGTGTTGGTGGTCTGAATTTACTTACATTTCGAGCTGTAGAACCTGATTTAGTTAAAGGGATTATAGCTCCTGCATCAAGTTGTCTAGCTATATTACTTACTGCTGCACTAATAGCATTTGGGATCGTACTGGGTAAGTGGCTTTCAATAGCCTTAAGTGGATAATCCCTTTCAATTCTTCTTGCTATGGTTGCCATCGTTTCAACTGCCTCTACAGGATAATCGCCAACTGCAGTTTCGTTTGAAAGCATTACAGCATCTGTACCATCAAGAATTGCATTTGCAACATCACTAACTTCGGCTCTTGTTGGTCTTGGGTTAGAAGCCATAGAATCAAGCATTTGAGTCGCTGTAATTATTGGGATACCTAATGAATTAGCTTTTCTTATTAACTCCTTTTGTAAAAGAGGAACTTCTTCAGCAGGCATTTCAACGCCCAAATCACCTCTTGCAACCATAACCCCATCACATAAGGGTAATACTGTATCGATCTGATCAATTGCTTCAAATTTTTCTATTTTTGCGACTACAGGAGTTGAATGCCCATTTTTATTTATTAAATCTTTTATCTCATTTATATCAGATGGATTTCTTACGAAACTTAGTGCTATCCAATCAACACCTTCAGATAAACCGAATTTTAAATCCTCTTTATCTTTTTCTGTTAATGCTTTTACTGATAATTGAACATCTGGAAAATTAACACCTTTATTGTTTGAAAGAACCCCTCCTACAGTTACCATGCACTCCAAATTATTAGCTTTTGTATCAACTTTTTCTACAATCATTTCTATTTTCCCATCATCTAAAAGTATTCTTTTCCCTTCGCTAACTTCTTGAGAAAGTTTGTCGTAGGTTACATTTGCAATAGTATTTGTACATTCCACTTCATTTGATGTCAGTGTAAATTTATCGCCTTTTTTAACTTTTACTGGCCCATCTTTAAAGCGCCCTAATCGTATTTTAGGTCCTTGAAGATCTTGCAATATTCCAATATCTATATCTAACTTTTTTGATACCTCCCTTATGGTTTTTATTCTCTCAGCATGATCTTTATGATCTCCATGTGAGAAATTTAATCTGAATGTTGTAACTCCAGCTTTAATTAAATCTGTAATTATCTCTTCAGATTGAGTTGCAGGCCCTATAGTTGCTACTATTTTTGTTCTTCTTTTTAAATCGATATTCGACATATATAGATAATATTGCTAGATATAAATAAATTTACCATACCCAAAGTTAGTTATTTAAGTCATGGATTTTAAAACTTATCAGAAAAAAGCTAGAGAAACAGCACAATATCCAAATTTAGGATCAAATAATATTTATCCAACTCTTGGTTTAGTAGGAGAGGCTGGTGAGGTGGCAGAAAAAGTGAAGAAGGTTATAAGAGATAAAAATGGAATATTTGATAACGAATCAAAATTAGGTATTAAAAAAGAGTTAGGAGATGTTTTGTGGTATGTATCAAATCTTTGCACAGAATTAAATTTTAATTTAGAGGATGTTGCATTACAAAATCTTGAAAAATTAAAATTAAGAGCTGCTAAAGGCAAGATAAGAGGTTCTGGAGATGATAGATAAATTCAGCTGTAGCCTAAGCTTGCATATTGGAGATTTGTAATTAAATTTTGAATAACATTTAAAAGTAAAAAAGCTAACAATGATGAAATATCAAATCCACCTATTGGAGGGATAATACCTCTAAAAATATTTAAGTAAGGATCTGTGATAGAAGTTAATGCAGATAAAACACCGTTACTCCAATCAATACCTGGAAACCATGTAAGTAAAATTCTTATTATCAATATGAAAGAATAAATTGATAAAGTTTGACCCAGAACTGCGAAAATCTCAGATAACATTATCTTGTCGTAATTTAACACATACTAACATTTACTTATTATTGCTGCTTATTGTTACCACTTCCTATATTTGAGAGATATTCATTACTTACAGCAAAAGTTTGGAAAAACTTTTCTGATAATGATATCCAATATGATCTACCATCTTTTTGCTTCCGTTTGACGATGAATTTCTTTTCTAATAATTCTTTAATATGATCATAAGCACCTGAACCTCGAAGAAGTATAAGATCCGATTGCAGGATCTTTTTTTTAATCGCAATAGTTGCCAATGTCCTTAATTCGGATGTTTTCAAATCAGAAGGAAGTAAATCATCTACGAATTCATTAAGACTAGATTTTAGTTCGAGAGAAAAACTATTATTAACTGCATTTAATTCAATAGCTGAGTTGGGATTAGAGTATTTATTTTTTAGATCTTTAATTACATCATTTATTGAGTTTATATCAGAATTAGTAATTTCTGAAAGATCCTTCTTTGTTATTGGTCTGCCTTTCAAATATAGAACAGCTTCAACTTTAGTAACTAGATCTATATCAGATATTGGCGTGGTATTTAGATCAGATTGATTGATTTTAATTACCGAAATCTTTCCTAATTTACCTTAAATTTAATCTGATGCACCAAGGAATAATCTATATGTATCGTTTTGAGTTTCATCCCAGTATTTATAGCCTAGAATTCTTACAAATTTATTCCACTCTAAAATCTCATTTTTATCGATCAAAACGCCAATAACAATTTTCCCAACATCAGCTCCATAATTTCTGTAATGAAATACGCTTATAGACCAATTAGATTTCATATTATTTAAGAAGTTTATTAATGCACCAGGCCTTTCAGGAAACTCAAATCTGTATAAAAGCTCTACAAAGTTTCTATTATCCATTTCCTTAAAATTCTTTGGTAATCTTCCACCTACCATATGTCTTAAATGATTTTTAGATAATTCATCATCACTTATGTCAATAAATGAGTACTCCGAGTTTCTAAATACATTTAAAAGATTTTTTTTATCATTTAATCCATAGACTTGCACTCCTACAAATATTTGAGCATTCTTAGAATTCGACATCCTGTAGCTAAATTCAGTTAAATTTCTATTATCAAGTAACTTACAAAAATCAATTAAACTTCCAGCACGTTCAGGAATTTCAACAGCCATCATTACTTCTTTACACTCACCAAGTTCTGCTCTTTCTGCAACAAATCTAAGCCGCTCAAAATTCATATTTGCACCACATGCAATAGCAACCATTTTTTTATTTAAATGATTCGAATTTAAAATATCTTTTTTCATCCCTGCAATTGATAATGCTCCTGCAGGCTCAAGTATTGATCTAGTATCCTCAAAAACATCTTTTATAGCTGCACATATTTCATCAGTATTAACGGTAATCATCTTATCTATATATTTTCTACCAATTTCAAAAGTATTTTTACCAATTTTTTTAACAGCTACTCCATCTGCAAATTGACCAACAGAAGATAATTCCACAATTTTTGATTCATCCAAAGATTTTGTCATGGCGTCTGCATCTTCAGGCTCTACACCAATTATTTTTACTTCAGGCCATATTTTTTTAATATATATGGATATTCCTGATATCAATCCACCTCCACCAACAGCAATATAAATTGCATAAGGTTTTTCCTTTAGTTGCTGTTCAAGTTCAATAGCTATAGTTCCTTGTCCTGCTATTACATCTGGATCATCAAAAGGATGAATAAAACATAAATTTTTTTCTTTGCTAATCCTTATTGCTTCTTTGTAAGTCTCATCATAATTATCACCAAATAATATTACTTTTGCATTTAACTTTTTTACAGCATTAACTTTTACAAGAGGAGTTGTAATAGGCATTAATATTGTGGCTTGGCAATTTAGTTTGAGAGCACTAAGAGCAACACCTTGAGCATGATTACCAGCACTTGAAGTAATTACTCCCTGAGAAAGCTGAGAATTTGTAAGCTTACTCATTTTGTTATATGCACCTCTTACTTTGAATGAAAATACATCTTGAAGATCTTCTCTCTTTAGAAAAACTTCATTGTTAAGTGTATTACTTAAATTATGAGCTTTTTCTAGGGGTGTTTTTTTTGCTACTTCATAGACTTCAGCTCGAAGTATTTTTTCAAAATAATCATTCATATATATATTTTTAGCATTAATTATTAATCTAATAAAACATTACATGATCTATTTAAAAAAAAATACTCATTTTGCACCTTGGCGTTTTAGATTATATAGATACCAATTTTTGTTCAATGCTTTTAAGTGAGTTAAGTCATCCAAATCAACTACATGGCTTAACAGTTTCACAATTAGAGGAAATTGCTTGTCAAATTAGGGAAAGACATCTTCAAGTAGTATCTACTAGTGGAGGACATCTTGGTCCTGGATTAGGTGTTGTTGAGTTGACATTGGCTTTATATCAAACTCTTGATCTTGATTTTGACAAAGTTGTTTGGGATGTAGGACATCAGGGTTACCCTCATAAACTAATTACAGGACGTTTCAGTCAATTTGATTCCCTAAGACAACAAAATGGAGTCGCTGGATATCTAAAAAGAAGTGAAAGTAAATTTGATCATTTTGGTGCTGGACATGCAAGTACTTCTATTTCTGCTGCTTTAGGAATGGCAATAGCAAGGGATAGAAAAGGTGAAAATTATAAATGTGTCGCAGTTATTGGAGATGGAGCACTAACTGGAGGAATGGCATTAGAAGCTATAAATCATGCAGGTCACTTACCAAATACTCCTTTAGTTGTAGTATTAAACGATAATGATATGTCTATTTCACCTCCGGTCGGGGCCCTTTCATCTTACTTAAATAAGGTAAGAGTAAGTCCTCCATTGCAATTTTTATCCGATAGTGTTCAAGAAAGTGTTAAAAATATTCCCTTAATTGGTAAGGATATTCCAGAAGAACTCAAGAATATTAAAGGAAGCGTTAGAAGATTATCAGTGCCGAAAGTTGGAGCTGTTTTTGAAGAACTTGGATTTACGTATATGGGTCCAATAGATGGTCATGATATTGGTAACTTAGTTAAGACTTTTAACGCTGCCCATAAACTTAAAAGACCTGTCCTCGTACATGTTGTCACAACAAAAGGGAAGGGTTACCCATATGCAGAAGCTGATCAGGTTGGATATCATGCACAGTCCGCATTTGATCTGACAACTGGGAAATCTATTCCATCAAAGAAGCCTAAGCCAGTTAGTTATAGTAAAATATTTGGTCAAACCTTATTGAAGATATGTGAACAAGATAGCAAAGTTGTTGGTATTACAGCAGCTATGGCTACTGGAACTGGTTTAGATTTATTGCAAAAAAATATTCCAGATCAATATATCGATGTAGGAATAGCAGAACAACATGCAGTTACTCTTGCAGCAGGAATGTCGTGCGATGGTCTTAAACCAGTTGTAGCTATTTATAGTACTTTTCTCCAACGTGCTTTCGATCAATTAATTCATGATGTAGGAATACAAAATTTACCTGTATCTTTCGTACTTGATAGAGCTGGCATAGTTGGGGCAGACGGTCCTACTCACCAAGGTCAGTACGATATCAGTTATATGAGATCTATACCTAATTTTGTATTGATGGCACCAAAAGATGAGTCTGAATTACAGAGAATGTTAATAACATCTATCAACCATAAAGGACCTACAGCTTTAAGAATACCTAGAGGTTCTGGATTAGGTGTTGCTGTAATGGATGAGGGTTGGGAACCTTTGAATATTGGCGAAGCTGAAATACTTGAAGAAGGAGAAGATATTTTAATTATTGCTTATGGTTCAATGGTTGCATCAGCTATTGATACATCTGAGATACTGAAAAATATGAATATTAATGCATGCATCATTAATGCAAGATTTGTAAAACCTCTTGATAAAGATCTTATTATCCCTCTAGCAAGTAAGATTAAAAAAGTTGTGACAATGGAAGAAGGGACTTTAATAGGCGGATTTGGTTCCGCAATAGTTGAGTTATTTAACGATAGTGAAGTAAACATTCCTGTATACAGAATAGGTATACCTGATGTTTTAGTGGATCATGCTTCACCTGATCAGAGTAAAGAAAAATTAGGTCTTTTACCTGATCAGATGGCAGATAAAATTATTAAGAGATTTAAGTTAAATAATTAAAAATTTAATAAATTAAGTTTATAAAACACCACGTGATGCTAATCCTAGGATTGCTCCAATTCCAAAAATGTGACCTAAACAATTAGCTCCTACAACAGACGCGTGACTTAAACCACCATAGAATTTTGAATTAGGTATTTCAAAACCTTCATTAGGTTTTCTTATAGTTGCTCTTGCAATTGCATAAGCAAAAACATTACATGCAATCATTACGACGGCACACTTTGGAGACCAAGAAAAAGTTGCTGGATCTGCAGCTGCAAATAATGTAGTAAACATAAAAAATCGTTATTTTTATATATTCTCTAATACTTTTCCCTAAAAAACACAAAATTGTAAAAGGTCTTAAGAGTTGTTTACTTCTAAGCTATTTAAAAACTTTATAAATCCAAACAAAATAACAAAGTCACTTAGAGTTAGGAATGATTCTGCAAAACCATGCAGGAAGTCAACCTCAACAAGGGTTTTATCATAGTAATTTAGTGTGAAGATAGATACCAATATAGTTATGAATACAAATAAAACAGTTAAGGAAAATCCTGTTTTTATAAAAATATTAACAAATTTGATTTTATATAAGTAAAACAAAAATATTGCATATGGAATTATTGATACAGCGAACAATAATGTGTTATCAATTGAACCTAATTTTTCTATAAATTTAAAAAATAAATCATTCATATGTATCTTTTCCTCTAAAAATCTTAATTGCAGCTAAGGCTAATGTTGAATTTCCTATAAATGTAAATATCCCTTGAAGAGTTACTAATCCATATAATGCATCTTGATTATCAAAGATATGCCAGGTAATCGCGCACATGGCTCCTATTAAGTTTGGGACCATAGCTAAGCTTAACCAAAAAAATAAATTATATTTTTTATATGTAGAAATTTTGTATATGACAAAGATGGTAAATATCCATTCAATTACTGAAGAGATATGAATTAACCAAGTTCCAAATGATAGCTCGTGCAAAATTTATATTTTTTTCTTCAGTACATTAAGTACTTCCTTGGCATGATTTATAGGTAAAACACTTATCCATCTGTAAGAAATTTCCCCTTCTGGAGAAATCAAAAAAGTATTTCTATCTGAAAATGGAGGAATCCAGGAACCATATTTATCACTAATAATTCCTTCAGGATCAGATAATAAGGTGTAGTTTATGGATTTTTCGCTGCAGAAACTTTCATGAGAATCTTGATTATCAGCACTAATCCCAACAATTTCGGCATTATATTTTGAAAAATCCTTTTTTAATTCAGAAAAACCTTTAGCTTCAAGAGTGCAACCTGCTGTAAAGTCCTTTGGATAAAAATACATAACAAGCCACTTACCTTGAAAATCAATTAATTCCCATATTTTTTTTGATTTTATGTTTTTATTAAAACCTTCTAATTGAAAGTTTGGAGCCATATCTCCTACTTCGGGAGCAAAATCGAAAGCTATTGCTGAATTACAATTAATTAATAAAATAAATGATATTAAGATACTTACAACTAAATTTCTCATCAAATTTAGAATTTTTTTAAATCAACTCCATTTGATTTAGCAAATTTATCTAATCCCACTTTTTGTATAGATTTTAGTGCTTTGGTACTAATTTTTATATTTACCCATTTTTTTCCTTCTTCCCACCAAAGTCTCCTTTTTTGGAGATTGACTTGTTGCAATTTTTTTGTACGGATATGTGAGTGACTTACAGCCATCCCATTATTAGCTTTTGCTCCAGTCAGTTCGCAAATTCTTGACATATTTTTTAGTTATACCTCTCAAAATTTTAACACACGACTCAATTTGTTGAATTAAGCAAATCTGAAATTAAATCGGCATTATTATTTTGTAAATTAATAATCTGTTCTTGATCTAATCCTCCGACAGATAGTTTAGCCATATCGTAAACATGATTTGCAATTTTAGATGCCAATGGATTTTCTAAAGGGTCTTTTTTATCAAGAATTATTTTATTGCCTGTAATTTTATTAAGGCCAACAATAAGAGGATGTTCCTTGTTAATTAAAAGAACATGATATTCAGGTAAGCCAGGCATCTTTTGCTCCATGTAAGCACCCATATCATTAATTCTTCTCATTTGCTCTGGAAGCAAGATCATCGCTGGTGGTGCACCTTTACTTGAAAGTGACTGAACTTTAACTGTTACTTTTTCGTTGTTAAGTGCTTTTACAATAGTATCTCTAAGATTTTCTGTATTTGATTTGCCATCCTTATCTACAATTTCTTTAGATTCTTTATCATCAAGTTCATTTATTTCTGAATCAACTCTTTGAAACTGATAATCTTCGTTTTTACTTTCTAACCAAGGAAGAAATTGTGCATCAATTAATGGATCTGATTTAATAACTTCTTTGTTATCAGATAAGCAGATATTTAATGCACTTGACTGAGCAATCGAATCTGAACAGTAAATTATTTTTTTAGAATCAGTTATTTTATTTCGTTCTTTGTAATTTGCCAGAGTTGTGAAATATTTATCATTGGATTTGATGAGAGTTTTATTTTCAATATCTTTAGTGACGTCTTTCTCAGAATTTATTATTGTTTCGAAAATTATACTGTTATTGACTAAATCAGCAAATTTTTCATCTTCGATAGCACCAATTTTAATAAAAGCAGAGATTGAATCCCAAATTTCTGCATAAAATTCTGGAGAATTTTTTATCAAGTCCTTCAATTTATTAGCGATTTTTTTTGAGATAAATGATGATATGGACCTTACTTTTCGATCTGTTTGTAATGCACTTCTACTAACATTTAGTGGTATATCTGTAGAGTCAATAACTCCTCTTAGAGGTAAAAGGTATTTTGGTACTATCTCTTTAATTGAATCGCTTACGAATACTTGATTGCAAAATAGTTTTATTTCTCCTTTTTCCCAATCAGCTCTACCTGACAACTTTGGAAAATACAATATCCCTTGTATGTCATATGGGTAATCTGTATTTAGATGAATCCATAAAAGTGGATCTCCTTGGAAAGGATAAAGATATTTATATAACTCAATATAATCTTCATCTTTTAATTCACTAGGTTGTTTTCTCCAAGGAGGATTTTTCTTATTTATTGTCTCTCCTTCTAATAAGACATCTATTGGCATAAAATCACAATATTTTTTTATTAGTGATTTAATCCTTTCAGGCTCAATAAACTCTTTTTCTTCTTCAAGTAGGTGAAGAATAACATCTGTACCAACTGTATCTCTTTCTGATTCCTCTAAGGTGAAATTTGGCGATCCATCACAAGACCATTTGAAAGCTTTTGATTCTCCAATTGCCGACTTAGTTAATATATCAACTCTATCTGCCACCATAAAACTTGAATAAAAACCTAGTCCAAAATGACCTATGAATTCATCATTATCTTTTTTGTATTTTGTTAGAAATTCTTCTGCGCTTGAGAATGCTACTTGATTTATGTACTTCTTAATTTCTTCATCATTCATTCCAATTCCATTATCGGAAATTGTTAATGTATTTTTTTCACGATTAATTGTTATTTTTACTTGAGCCTCCTCAGTATTTTCGCAATCACCTGCCATAGAGGCCATTCTTCTTTTACTTATTGCGTCAACACCATTACTAACAAGTTCTCTTAAAAAGATTTCATGGTCAGAATATACTGCCTTCTTGATAATTGGGAAAATATTTTCGGTATTAATACGAATTTCGCCTTTTTCCATTTAAAAAAAATCAAACATATTAAATCTTATTTCGTAAAAACTAGTTAATCAAGTTTAATTAGGAGTATTGTCCGAACAATATATGAATTTAAAAACCTAAATATAACTTTAAAAGGTTTTATTTAACCCATAAAATATCACTACAATTATTTTCTTTCATAATTTGATTGGCTTTAGCCAAGTCATCACATGGATTTAAATGTAAGACAGCAATATTTCCTTTTTTCTGTTGTACTTTTTGTTCATTCATACCTTTTTCTAACAAATAAGAATCTTTAAACATCAATAAAATCCTTTTTTTATCTGTCTTTTCTTCCTTAATTAAATTTCTTAAAATATCTACTGAAATTGTAAATCCAATCCCATTAAATATTTTCTCATTAGGACTAAAGGATCTTACTAACTCATCATATCTCCCGCCTTTTGCGATGACGCTTTTATTTTTACCATTATCACCTATTAGTTGAAAAACTATTCCTTCATATAAATTCAAGTGAGGTTGAAAAGTGGGATCAAGTTGTAATTTAACACCATATTTTTTTGATATTTTTGATAATGTTTCAAATAAAAAATTTAAGTCATCCAATGTTTTACTCATACCATATATAGTTTTTAATTTTCTTAATATTGTAATTGGCTCTCCTCGTGTGAATAAAAGATCTTTAAGAACATATTTATCATCTTCATCTATTCCTAATTTAGATAAATTATCTTGATCAAAATTAACCAGACTTTTCTTAATTTCTTCAAAATTATTATTCTTATATTTATTTAAGATTAAATCCATTATTTTTGTGGTGCTTACTAGGAGGAATAAATTACAACCATCCTTCAAATTAATATTGTCGATTGAATCAAATAAAATATTAATAACTTCAATTTCTGGGTATTTTGTATCATATCCAATTAATTCAATTCCACTCTGTAATTTTTCTTGTAACTTAAATGAATTTTTATTATTTTGTTTTTTATCAAAAACCATTCCATTGGTGAATAATCTTATAGGTCTTTTTTTATTTATTAATCTAGTAGATGACAATTTAACAATTGATGTTGTCATCTCTGGCCTAAGACATAATGAATTATTACTTACTATTCCTACTACCTGATTTTCGTCAATAACACCACGGCCCTTTATGGTCTCTAAAGTATTTATAAAAGAAGGTGAAACCTCTTCATATCCCCATAGTTTATAAATACTATTTAAATTATTTATGATGTTTGAGTTATTTTTTACATCGACTAATTTAATTTCCTTTATATCTGTCATTGTAATATTTTACTAATTTAGGTATAGAGAATTTTTTTAAATGGAGAGACTTTATCTAGTTCATTTTTTAATTCATTCTCAAGGCTGGGAGAACAAGCTAAAATTCTTCCTGAACTTAAATTAAATTCGCCTGATGGATAATCAGAAATAATACCACCAGCCTCTTTTACAATAATAGCACCGGCCGCCAGGTCCCATACCTCCAATCCTCTTTCCCAGTATCCATCTACCTTACCGGCCGCAACAAATGCCAGATCAACTGCTGCTGCTCCTCCTCTTCTAACACCTCTAGTTTTATGTGTTAAATAACAAAATTCAGCATAATTATTATCCTCTGTCTCAAATCTGTCATAAGAGAAACCGGTAACAAGTAGACTATCAGAAAGACTAGACGGATTAGAAACTTTAAGTTCACTATCATTGCAGAATGAGCCTAAACCTATACATGCTGAATATAGTTCATCTAAATAAGGTACTGATATAGCACCTATAATTGGATTATTTTTATATACAAGACCAATAGAAGTCCCAAAAAAAGGATATCCATGGGAATAATTTGTTGTTCCGTCTAATGGGTCTATACACCACGTTAAATCTGTAGATTTGGTTAATTTACCCGATTCCTCTGCATTTATAGATATGTATGGTGTCTCTTCTAATAAATATTCTTTTATTTTATTTTCAACTTCCAAATCAACATTGGTAACTAGATCACCCTTCCTACCCTTTGATGATATTTTCTGAATTTTATTGTAATTAACTTTTAAAATTTCATTACCAATTTGAGCGGAATTCTTTGCTACTTCATACAAAATGGATAAGTTTAATTGATTTGAAAGTTCCTCTATTTCACTTAATTCAAACATGATAGTTAATCTTCCTCAAATTCCCAAGGTGGCGCAACTCTTGTATTTCCCCTCCCAAAATATTGTCCAAATTGTAAATCGTAAACTTCATCTTCATATGTGGTTTCTACTTCAAGATCTGAAGTTGCTTTCGCGACACAAAGAAGTGCATACCCTTTGTCTTTTAAAGCCTGAGATACACCCATGGCTTCAGGTTGTTGCAGGGTACCAGTTTTAATTTTAACTGCACAACTTGTACAGCAACCATTTCTACATGAAAATGCTAGTTTAAAACCTTTCTTTTCAAATTCCTTAAGTATGTAATCATCACTATTAACATGCTCTTGGTATACCTTTCCGGTTTCCTTATTTTTAATCGTGACTTTGAAAGTCTTTTTCAAATAACTTTCCTCTAAAATGGGATGATCAAGGGTTAAAATAGTTATCTTGGGAGAGGTGGCCGAGTGGTTGAAGGCGCAGCACTGGAAATGCTGTATAGGGGCAACTTTATCGAGGGTTCGAATCCCTCTCTCTCCGTTTTATATTAGTTTATTTTGGTTAAATACATCAACACCTTTATCTTTAAAAAATCTTTTTATATAAATAGTAATCTTTTTGACAAGTTATAAATAATCTTATTTATTTAAATTAAGTTGAAAATATTTGATTTTTACTATTATATGTAAATATCTAAGTTAAAAATTAATTAAATTATTAGTAAATTTTGCTTTAATTTAGGGATCTAAAATCATGGGGCAAATAGTTGGAATTGATTTAGGTACTACTAACTCTGTTGTCGGAGTGATAGAAGCTGGACGTCCAATTGTTATTGCAAATTCTGAGGGTTCTAGAACTACACCTTCAATAGTTGGATTTACAAAAGACAAGGAAATAGTAATAGGAGACCAAGCGAGAAGACAACTTGTTCTAAATCCTAAGAATACCTTTTTTAACCTTAAACGATTTATTGGTAGTGATTGGGATGAATTAGATGAGAATAGTATTTCTGTTCCTTATAACGTTAAGGCTAATACCAATGGAAGCGTTAGGGTTCTTAGTCCAAATACAGAAAGAGAGTATGCACCAGAAGAATTAGTGAGCTCATTGATCAGAAAATTAATTAATGATGCTGAAACTTATCTTGGCGATACTGTTGATTCTGCAGTTATTACTGTCCCTGCTTACTTTAATGAATCTCAACGGCAAGCTACAAAGGACTCTGCAATATTAGCTGGTATTAAAGTAGATAGAATTCTAAATGAACCTACTGCTGCTGCTCTTGCTTATGGTTTTGAAAAAAGTTCTTCTAATAATGTCTTGGTTTTTGATTTAGGAGGAGGAACATTTGATGTTTCATTATTGAAAATTTCTAATGGTGTATTTGATGTTAAAGCCACTTGTGGTGATACCCAGCTAGGAGGAAACAATTTTGATTCAAAAATAGTCGATTGGCTTGCAGAAAAATTTCTAGTTAAACATGATATTGATCTAAGAAGGGATAGACAAGCTTTACAGAGATTAACTGAAGCTGCCGAAAAAGCTAAATGTGAATTATCTGGATTGCAAAAAACAAAAATATCCTTACCTTTTATCACAACTAGTAAAGAGGGTCCATTACATATTGAGGAGACCTTAGATAGAAAAATATTTGAATCATTATCTCAAGATCTTTTAGATCGATTATTAGAGCCCGTGCAAATAGCCTTAGATGATTCTGGATGGAATGCAGATGATATTGATGAGGTAGTTCTTGTAGGTGGCAGTACAAGAATCCCAATGGTTCAACAATTAGTAAAGACTCTTGTTCCAAATGACCCTTGTCAATCGGTTAATCCTGATGAAGTTGTAGCAGTTGGAGCTGCGATTCAATCTGGAATTATTAGTGGTGATTTACAAGATTTACTCCTAAATGACGTTACTCCCTTGTCTTTAGGTTTAGAAACTATTGGTGGTCTAATGAAGGTACTCATTCCTCGTAATACTCCAATACCAGTTAGACAATCTGATGTTTTTAGCACGTCCGAAGCTAATCAATCATCTGTGGTTGTTCAAGTACGGCAGGGGGAAAGGCCTTTAGCCTCTGAAAATAAATCACTTGGTAAATTTAGACTATCAGGAATACCTCCAGCTCCAAGAGGAATACCTCAAGTCCAGGTAGCATTTGATATTGATGCCAATGGTCTTTTAGAAGTAAGTGCAACTGATAGAACCACTGGAAGAAAGCAAACAGTTACAATTTCTGGAGGGTCTAATTTAAACGAACAAGAAATAAATTCGATAATTGAAGAAGCTAAAGAAAAAGCTAATGAAGATAGAAAAAGAAGATCTGTAATTGATAGAAAAAATAGTGCATTAACTCTTATTGCGCAAGCTGAGAGAAGGCTTAGAGATGCTTCATTGGAATTTGGGCCTTACGGTGCTGAAAGACAACAAAGAGCCGTTGAATTAGCTATTCAAGATGTTGAAGAATATATAGATGATGATGACCCTCAAGAATTAGAAATCTCTGTAAGTGCTCTTCAAGAAGCATTATTCGGCTTAAATAGAAAATTTGCAGCAGAAAAGAAAACTGATAGTAATCCCTTACAAAGCATTAAAAATACATTTGGATCATTAAAGGATGAACTCTTTTCAGATGATTATTGGGATGATGATCCTTGGGATAATCAAATGAATAGAAATTATAGAAATTCGAGGTATGGTAATTCTAGAGACGATGATCCATGGGACAATGACTACTTCCTCTAAAAAAGACTATTTGTCAATTTTGGGTTTATCGCCTGATTTCGATGATAAAGAACTTAAAAAGGCTTTTCGAAGAGAAGCAAGAAAATGGCACCCAGATTTAAATAAAAACGACCTTAATGCAGAAGAGAGATTTAAATTAATTAACCAAGCATACGAATATCTACGCAATCCCAATATAAGAAAAAATATTTCGGATGAAAATATTCAAGATGATTACGAAAATAATAATTTCAAGACAGGGTTTCCTGATTTTCAAGATTATCTTGATTCATTATTTGGATATGAATACTCACCAAAGAATTACGAGGATTATGATAATGAACCATTTGAGGATGAATCAATAAATACAAATAATGATGAATTTAATAATTATGAATACCCTACAACCTCTCCAGAAGAGCCCCCTCCAGTTAAACTCCATCAAGATATTGAAACAATTATTGAACTAACTCCTGATGAGGCCTTAAATGGAGCTTCAATTTTAATAGAGCTTGAAGATGAAACCGTAGTAGAAGTCGATACGCCTCCTTTCGCTGGAGATGGGTGGCGATTAAGACTTGAAAATATCGCAAGAGGAGGTAAAGATCATTATCTACAGTTAAAAGTTCAAACCGAAAGTGGTCTAAGAATAGACGGTTTAAGAGTTCTTTATAAACTAGAGTTATTTCCTCATGATGCTCTACTTGGTTGTGCAGTAGAGGTCCCCACCCTTGATGGAAATGTCACACTTCAAGTGCCACCAAAATCATCTACGGGAAGAATGTTACGTTTGAAAGGGAGGGGTTTAACTTTCGAAGATAATGTAGGTGATCAATATGTTGAAATCTTGGTAGTTATACCTGCTGATATTAATGATGAAGAAATTGCTTTATATACAAGATTACAAGAATTATCACTTTCTGATTCCTAATCAAATATTATATAGTAAGAAAAATCAATACTTATGAACATATTTGTTCTTTTATATAATTCAGGAACAGATAAGGAAGGAATTCATTCAATTGAACTAAAAGGAAGAACCATTGTTCTTGTCTTTGAAGATAAGGATGATGCAACAAGATATTGTGGTCTATTAGAAGCTCAAGATTTTCCTTTGCCAACAGTTGAAATGATCAACATTGAGGAAATAAAAGATTTCTGCATTAAATTAGACTATGAATGCAAATTAGTAGAAAAAAATTTTGTACCTAAAACAGCAGAAGATAGGTTACTAATTTCACCACCACAGAAAAACCTAGAAGTTGAAAATTGGGAGGAGGACAAAAATAGTAAAAAAGATAACTTTGATATAAATACCATTAAGGAAAACCTTGAAAAGTTGCTTTAGCTATTAAAATATCAGAATAATTATTAAACAAATAAAACATGACAACTGCATTATTTGAAACAGAAGTAGGGAACATTAATATTGAATTTTTCTCTGACGACGCACCTAATACAGTTAAAAACTTTACGAATTTGATAAGTGATGGTTTTTATGATGGTCTAGCATTTCACAGAGTTATTCCTGGATTTATGGCTCAGGGTGGATGTCCTAATACTCGTGAAGGAGCATCTGGTATGCCTGGAACTGGAGGTCCTGGATATAATATTAAATGTGAAATTAATTCCAATAAACATTTAAAAGGCTCACTTTCTATGGCACATGCAGGAAAAGATACAGGTGGTAGTCAGTTTTTCATAGTCTATGAACCCCAGCCTCATCTAGATGGAGTTCATACTGTTTTTGGCAAGACAGATGATATGGATGTTGTACTAAAGCTTACTAACGGTTCAAAAATTATTAAGGCAACTCTAAACTAGTAATTTAGCCTTCAAAAACAATACTGAATGTCTCTTTATCTAGATTAAATTTTCTTGTAGAAGAATATAAGATTTCGTTATTAATAGTGAATTTAGTATTGATTAGTTTGATGCTACTTTTTGGGTGTAATGCTTGTTCAATATTTCTAGAAACAATAATTCCAATCTTTGTACTATTTTCATATTTGGATAAAAACTGAATAAATAATTCTATATTCTTTATTTCCTCATCATTAATGTTCGAATTTGTTCTATTCTGATCATGTAAAATTCTCCATACTAATTTAGGTCGGTTCCAAAATGCCAATAATCTTGGACTACTTTCAAGTTTAATATTAATGTTTTGTTCACTACAGAATTTAATAACATTATTTTTTATTGGAACTAAATCAATAGATTTATAGTTTCCGTCAAGAAAAATTGATATAAATGGATCAATATTACTGTTATTAGAATTATCATCAATCATGTGGCCTAACTTTGTTTTTTTAACACTCAAATATCCTGCATTATTATCGTTTGGACAAATAACTAAAGGAACTCTCTCAATAACTTCTATTCCATAACCACCTAATCCAGCAATCTTTCTAGGATTGTTGGTTAGTAATTTTAATTTTTTTATACCTAAATCAGTTAAAATTTGTGCTCCAACTCCATAATTTCTGAGATCAGCTGGAAAACCTAATTTTTCATTAGCTTCTACAGTGTCTAATCCACCATCTTGTAAACTGTAAGCTTTTAATTTATTTATTAGACCAATACCTCTGCCTTCTTGTCTCAAATAAACAACAACTCCTTCTTCCTCCTTTTCTATTCTTGATAAAGCAGCCTCTAACTGGGGTCTACAATCACAACGTAATGATCCAAAAGCATCACCAGTTAAGCACTCTGAATGCATTCTTACTAGTACAGGTTCACTTAATTTCGATGATTTTTGTTTAACTAATGCAACGTGCTCTGAACCATCTAGATCATTAACATATCCATAAGCTTTGAAATTACCAAAAATACTTGGAAGAACAGCATCAGATTTTCTAAATACAAATCTCTCAGTTTGAAACCGATAACTTATTAAATCAGCTATTGATATTAATTTCATTCCCCATTGTTTTGCATACTCTTTAAGTTGAGGAAGTCTTGACATAGATCCGTCAGGATTTTGTATTTCACAAATCACTCCAGCAGGATAAAGACCTGACATTGCAGCAATATCTACTGCCGCTTCGGTATGACCTGCCCTTTTTAATACTCCACCTTTTTTTGCTCTTAATGGAAAAATATGTCCTGGCCTCCTTAAATCATCAGGTTTTGTATTTGGATTTATAGCAACTTGTATTGTCTTTGCCCTGTCTTCAGCGGAAATTCCGGTAGTAACATTATGTTCAGGTCCAGCATCAATTGATACTGTAAAAGCTGTTTGATTTTCATCTGTATTTCTATCTACCATTAAAGGTAAATCTAATGAATCAAGTTTTTCACCTTGCATTGCTAGACATATAAGACCACGTCCCTCAGTAGCCATAAAATTAATTTGCTGTGGAGTTGCAAACTGAGCCGCACATATTAAATCTCCCTCATTTTCTCTTCTTTCATCATCTACCACAATTATGCATTCACCATTTCTTATAGCTGCCAACGCATCGCTGATAGGATCAAATTCAATTTTAAAAGATTCATTTATATCCAAAATTGTTCCATTATTTGATTTGGGACTTGTTTCTTTCATTATTCCTATCAATATAGAAAAATAGTGTTTTAGTTATCTTAAATTCAACACTTTATAATCCTATCTCAAAGTCTGCCAATTCAAAGAAATGAATGTTGCAATAGTAGGTGCTACTGGTTACGGCGGTATTCAAGCGGTAAATCTCTTAAAGAAAATTAAAAAATACAAAATTTCATTTTTAGGAGGTAATAAAACATCTGGTTCAAAGTGGAATGATAATTTTCCTTTTATTTATCTAGATAATGATCCTTATATAGAAGAAATATCCGTAGATAATATTTCAAAAAATGCAGATGTTGCTTTGCTTTGCTTACCAAATGGTCTATCTTCAACATTGACAAGGAAATTATTGAATCGAGGACTTAAAGTTATTGATTTATCTGCTGATTACCGTTATAAGTCTTTAGATGAATGGAAAAAGGTATATTCCAAAGAAGCTGCTCTTTATAAAAGGAGTGATGATGACTTATGTAAAGAGGCAGTCTACGGTCTTCCTGAAATTAATAAGGAAGTCATTTCAAAAGGAAGATTAATAGCCTGTCCAGGATGCTATCCAACATCTGCTCTTATTCCATTAGTACCTTATCTATCTCAAGGAATTATTGAAAATGAAGGAATAGTGATTGATTCTAAAAGCGGAACATCTGGGGGAGGTCGAGAACCAAACCAAAAGCTACTCTTATCAGAATGTGGTGAAGGCTTATCAGCATATGGATTAATAAACCATAGACATACCTCTGAGATCGAGCAAGTAGCATCTATGATTTCTGGAAATAAAATTGAATTGCTTTTTACGCCTCATTTAGTTCCAATTTCAAGGGGTATGCATTCGACTATATATGGGAGATTAAGAGATCCAGGATTAACCTCTGATGATTGCAGAATTCTTTTGGATAATTACTACAGAAATTTCAAAAATATTAAAGTATTACCTGTAGATACATACCCTTCAACAAAATGGGTTAAAAATACAAACCAAATTTTCCTTTCTGTTAAAGTTGATATTCGAAATGGAAGGATTATTATTTTATCTGCAATTGATAACTTGTTAAAAGGTCAGACTGGGCAAGCAATTCAAAATTTAAATATTATGAGTGGATATTCAATGGATGAAGGTCTTGATTTAACTAATAATTTTCCATAAAATTACTTCTTATCAAAAAACCAGCTTGAGAGATTGAGTGAGGTAAAATTTTATGCTCAAGCATTTGTATCCTTTTGGAAAGTGATTCAATATCATCATCATCTCTAATTGACAATGCAGCTTGCATTATCAATGATCCACTATCTACCTCCTCTTCTACAAAATGTACTGAACAACCAGTTATTTTTGAACCATTTAATATAGATTCCTTTATCGCAGAACCACCTTTATATGCGGGAAGTAATGAAGGGTGAATATTTATTATCCTATTCTTAAATTTATTAATAAAAAATGGAGTAACAATTTTCATCCAGCCTGCCATAACCACTAGTTCAACCTCGTAATGAATTAAATTATTTACAATTTCTAATTCAAAAGCTTCTTTTTGCAGAAAATCTTTGCCTCTTATAATTTTGTGAGGTATTTTTTTACTTTCAGCTCTTTTTATACAACCGGCTTCATCTTTGTTAGTAATTAAAACTTTTATATCTATATCTAATTCTCCTTTTTCTGAGAGATTAATTAATTCCTGAAAGTTTGTTCCTTTCCCAGAAGCTAGTACACCTATTTTTAATTTTGGTGAAAATCTTCTAAATTCTGATATCTCAGGCGAAATTATGTAATTAAATGATTTATCCAATGTTTTTTAATCCAATAATAAATTCATATGAAATAAAAAAAACCCTCCATTCTAAATATTTATATTCAAAAACATATTTATTTAAAGATAATAATTTAAACAAATTTAAATGATTCAAATCTATGTACTATACGTATAGATATAATTGAATAATAAATAAAAGAAACAAATATATAAAATGAATGGTGATTTAAAATCTTGGGATAAATTTTGTAATTATCTTTGGTTTGATAAAAAATTAAATATTTGGTTAGACATAAGCAAAATTAATTTCACAAGTAGTGAGATAAAAAATTTAGAAGATAAATTTATAGATGTTTTTTTATCGATAAAAGAATTAGAAAATGGTGCAATCTCAAATATTGATGAAAATAGACAGGTTGGACATTATTGGCTTAGAAATCCATCAATTTCACCCTCTTCAATAATTGGAGAGGAAATTAGTGCTGATATTAATGCAATCTCTGAATTTGGAAAACAAATTTTAAATGGAGATATTAAGAATAAGAATAATAAGCAGTATACTGATGTTCTATGGATAGGAATTGGTGGAAGTGGGTTAGGACCATTACTTATTACAGAGTCACTGCAGAAATGTTCTAGAGGCTTAAATTTTTCTTATATCGATAATGTTGATCCATTTTTAATTAGCGAAAAGTTAGAAGAATTATCTGATAAATTATCAACAACATTATTTGTAGTAGTAAGCAAATCAGGTGGTACGCCTGAACCTAGAATTGCTATGGAAATTATTAAAAGTCACTGCGAAAAAAATTCTCTTGATTGGAATTCAAATGCTATAGCTATAACTATGAAAGATAGTAAATTATTTAAAAAAGCCACTTCTGAAAATTGGTTAAAAATATTTAATTTGCAAGATTGGGTTGGAGGAAGAACTAGTATTACAAGCTCTGTGGGATTACTTCCATTAGCTCTTATTAATGAAAATATATCTGAATTTATTAGAGGTGCATCATTAATGGATGAAGCCACACGTATAAGTGATTTTAAAAATAATCCAGCAGCACTATTATCATCCGCATGGTATTTAACTGGAGATGGTATTGGAAAGAGAGATATGGTCGTATTACCTTATAGAGATAGGTTACAGGTATTTAGTAAATATCTCCAGCAATTAGTAATGGAATCATTAGGAAAGAAATTTAATAGGAATGGTGAAGTAGTTAATCAAGGTATTTCAGTTTTTGGTAATAAAGGATCTACAGATCAACATGCTTATGTTCAGCAACTGAGAGATGGAATTGATAATTTCTTTTGTATTTTTATTGAATTATTAGATTCTCCATCTACTAATATTTTTGATGATAAAGAGAATCCTAAAGAATATCTTTCTGGTTTTTTGCAAGGAACCAGATCAGCACTCTCTAGTGAAAACAGACAAAGTATCACTATCACTTTAGAAAAGTTAAATTGTTTTTCACTAGGAGCCTTAATCGCTTTATTTGAGAGGGCTGTATCCTTTTACGCTGAATTGGTAAATATAAATGCATATGATCAACCTGGAGTTGAAGCTGGAAAGAAAGCAGCCGCAAATATAATTGATTATCAACAAAAAGTAAGTAATTTATTAGACGAAGGTGGAGAATATTCTATAAATGAAATAGCATCAATATTTGATGATTCAGTGAGTGAACCTATATTTTTCATTCTCCGTGAAATGTGTTTCGGAAATGATAATTATTTAGTTAAGGGCGATTGGTCAAATCCAAATTCATTAGTTATTCAAAAATTAAATTCTTAAACAACAATATTCATAATTTTTCCTTTAACAATAATTATTTTTCTTATTTCCTTATCTTGAGTCCATTTTAATATGTTAGGCCTTTTAAGAGTCAATTCCTTAATTTGATCTTCACTCATATAATTATTAATATTTACTTTGTCTCTAACTTTTCCATTAACTTGTATTACTAGTTCATATGAATCTTCTTTAAGTGCCTCGGCATTAAATGAAGGCCAGTGTTCTAAATGCACAGATTTTTTGAATCCTATAAGATGCCATATTTCTTCTGCAATATGAGGTGCAAATGGAGCCAACAAAATACAAAATGTTTTTAAAGCCTCAATTTTTAAATTATTGTTTACGTCATTAATGGAATTTGATAATGAATTATAAAACTTCATTAGTTCTGAAATCGCTGTATTAAATTGGTTATTTAATATGTCAGTCGAAATTTCTTTTATGGCTATATTCATTGACTTTATTAAACTTTTTTCTTTATCTGGAAAGGAATTAGATTTACTATTTATATCTTTTGCACAATTTATATAAAGCTTCCAAATCCTGCTTAAAAATCTAAATTGTCCTTCAACATCTGTATCTCCCCATTCCAAATCTTTTTCTGGTGGTGCTTTAAATAATATAAACATTCTTGCTGTATCTGCTCCATATTTTTTAATTACTGATTCGGGGTCTATTCCATTATATTTTGACTTGGACATCTTCTCGAAAAGAACTTCGAGTTTTGTATTGTCAATTGGATCTGTAGGATTTGATAGGTCAGTAATATCGGAAGGAGAAACATATTTACCCGTTTTATTGTTTTTATAGGCTGCTGCCTGAACCATTCCTTGCGTTAATAGTTTATTAAATGGTTCATCAATTTCAAATAGTTCATTATCCCTCAATGCTTTAGTGAAAAATCTTGCATATAACAAATGCAATATTGCATGCTCTACCCCTCCAACATATTGATCTACAGGCAACCACTTATTGATTTCAATCTTTTCAAATGGCTTATTAGAACATTTTGAAGAGGGATATCTTAAAAAATACCATGATGAACACATGAATGTGTCCATAGTATCAGTTTCTTTTCTTGCCGCTATTCCACATTTTGGGCATGTAGTATTTATCCAATTATTATTATCACCTAAAGCATTAATCTTGTTAGCCGAGATTTCTATATCTTTTGGTAAGGAAACAGGTAATACCGATTGCTTTAATGGAACAGATCCACATTTTTTGCAATTAACTATGGGTATCGGACATCCCCAATATCTTTGTCTAGAGATTAACCAATCTCTTAGACGATATTGAATCTTATTTTCTGCCCATCCATTATTTACTCCCTCCTCTGAAATTTTTATTTTAGCAATAGTATTTTCTATACCATTGTATTGATTTGAATTAATAAGATATCCTTTTTCTACATAAGCTTCTTCAAGCTCTTTATTTTGTTCATTTTTATCCTTTATTATTACCTGTTTAATATCAATATTATTTTTCTTGGCAAATTCAAAATCTCTTAGATCATGAGCAGGCACTCCCATAACAGCGCCTGTACCGTATTCATCGAGAACATAACTTGCCACCCAAATAGGAATAGGTTCAGAATTAACGGGATTTATTGCTGTTAAGCTAGTTTTTATTCCAATTTTTTCAAGTTCATTATTTTTATTATTTTTCAAATATTGTTTAAGATTTTCTATATCTTGTATTGTTTCTTGATCAGAAATATTTTTTACTAATGAATGATTAACAGAAATTGCTAAATAAGTAACTCCAAATAAAGTATCTGGCCTTGTTGTAAATACAGTAATATTCTCTTCTGGATTGGTATTGATATTGAAATTAATATTTGTACCAATTGACTTTCCAATCCAATTATCTTGCATTATTTTTACTCTTTCTGGCCAGTTATCTAATTTTTCTAAATCCTTCAATAACTCATCCGCATAATTAGTAATTCTTAAAAACCATTGCTTTAATAATTTTTTTTCAACTATTGCCCCAGATCTCCATGATTTACCCTCTGAGTCAACTTGTTCATTCGCTAGGACTGTATTATCTATAGGATCCCAATTAACTTCTGATTCCTTTTGATATACAAGACCTGCCTTGTATAACTCTAAAAATAGATATTGAGTCCAAATATAATAATTTTCATCACATGTTGCAAATTCCCTATCCCAATCAACTGATAGTCCCAAAAGCTTTAATTGTGACTTCATATGAGAAATATTTTTTTTAGTCCAGACACTTGGACTAATTCCTCTTTCAATCGCTGCATTCTCAGCAGGCAAACCAAAAGCGTCCCAACCCATTGGATGTAAAACAGATTTGCCTTTAAACCTTTGGAATCGAGCTATTAAGTCTGTAATAACATAATTCCTAACATGACCCATATGAAGATTACCTGAAGGGTAGGGAAACATTGATAGGGCATAAAATTTATCGCTATTCTCAGTTAATTCATCGGTTTTGTATAAATTCTTTTCTGTCCATATTGACTGCCATTTTTTTTCTATTTCAGATGGATTATATAAATTGGTATCAGCCTCATATTGTTTATCGGGAGAAATCACTTAATTTTTATTTGTTAAATTATTATTTTAATATCCATTGTATAAAATAGAAATAGATTGTTAAAAGGAATAATTTATAATTAAAATTTAAAATATATTATCTACAAATGAAAAATATAACTTTTGAAAAATATCAAGGTAACGGAAATGATTTCGTGATAATAGATTCTAGGGGAAATGAATTATATAAAAATTTCAAGACAAATAAAATATTTGATATAAAAAAAATTTGCAACAGGCAATTTGGTATTGGAGCTGATGGTGTGATTTTTATAGAAGAACCTAATGAAGATAATTATGCAAAAATGATAATTTTTAATTCTGATGGTTCTGAAGCACAAATGTGTGGAAACGGAATTAGGTGTTTAGTTGAGTATCTCCACGTAAATGATTCAATGAATAATAAAAATATAGAATATAAAATTGAGACTAAAGCAGGTTTAAAAATTGCAAAATATATAAATGATGAAATTACAGTAAAAATGGGAGTTCCAATTTTAGAATGTCAAAATATTCCAACAACAATTGAAAAAAAAATAAATTCAATTCCTTCACACGAATTTATTGAGAAAGATTTTAATAATATGGGTTATGCCGTAGGAATGGGAAATCCTCATTTAATATTCTTTGTAAAAAACATAGAGTCAATTGTTCTTTCCAGACTTGGTCCTATATTTGAAAAAAATGAATTATTTCCTGAAAAAACTAATGTGCATTTTTGTCAAATTTTGAATAGAGATAATATCAATGTAAAAGTATGGGAAAGGGGGGCAGGACCAACCTTAGCTTGTGGAACAGGTGCCTGTGCTATCCATGTAGCAGCTTATAAATTAGGCCTTTGTAATTCACAAACCATAGTAACATTACCAGGAGGTAATCTTAAAATTGATTGGTCAAAAGACGATTCTGAAGTCATGATGACCGGTAATGCTAAAAAGGTTTTCTCAGGATCAATGTTATTAAATTAATGGAAGATAATTTTATCTATTTAGATAATGCATCCACAACTCCATTATCTGAGAATGTTTTAAATATAATTAATTCAACTTACAGGAATTATTGGTATAACCCTTCATCTACATATGAGCTAGGGATAAAATGCTCTACATATCTTGAAAAAATTAGATCTAAAATTGCTTATATATTTGAAGCAGATTCAGAGGATATAATTTTTACATCTGGTTCTTCGGAATCGACAAATATTGTATTTAATAATATTAATGAGAAATATAAAAATGCTAGGGTTGTTATTTCAAATGTTGAACATCAAGCAACAACTATTTGTGCTAATAAACTAAGAAAACAAAATTGGGATATTTACGAATGGACGGTAAATAATGATGGAATTTTAAATATTTCTAATATCGAAAACATTTTAAACATTAATACAAAGCTTGTATCAATTATTTGGGGACAAAGTGAAATTGGGACAATACAGCCTGTCCAATTTATTGGTTCCAAATGTAAAGAATTAAATATAATGTTTCATTTAGATGGAACTCAAATATTAAGTAATGGAATATTCAGTTGGAAAGATCTTAAATGTGATTTTTTAAGTTTATCTGCTCATAAATTTGGAGGTCCAAAAGGGATCGGTATTCTTTTAACAAGAGAAAAGTCTAGACAAATTTTAAAAAATAATGACATATCACTTACTCAGGAATTTTCAATTAGACAAGGTACACAAGCTTTGCCATTAATCGCTGGAATGTATGAATCATTAAAGAATATTAAAGGAAAAATAAAATTATATGATTACATAACTGAATTTCCTTCTAATAATATTAGTAAACTCAAAAATTATTTTTTTCAAAAAATTAAGGATAATAATCATATAAAGATTACGGGTAGTATTAACCATAGACTTCCCAATCATATTTCGTTTCTACTATTAAATAAACTATTTGAGCCTATAAGGGCCTATAAGATTGTTAATTTCATGTCAGAAAATAAAATAGCCATAAGTAGTGGAAGTGCATGCTCAAGCTCATCTGAGAAACCTAGCTCAACACTTAAAAATATTGGTTTAAAAGATGATGAACTATATTCAAATATTCGTGTTACTTTAGGTTCAATAAACAATAAGTCAGAAATAGATAAATTTTTAGAACTTATTCAAATATGTATTGACAAATTTTAATGGAAACCAATTACAGACTACCTAAAGATTTAAATGAATCTCTTAAAAATATGGAGGATGCAATTATTCCAAGTTTATTAGATTCAAATAAAAGATTTACTATAGAATTTAATTTTGAAGGATTGAAGTTTAACAGAATTGGAATAACTATTTACAAGATATTGTCTAAAAATAATAATGTATTTATAACATTTGCTGATCAAGGTGCTGTGGCATTGGCACAAAGAGACTATCCAGATATCAAAGATAAAATTTTTACTTTTAAATCATTTAATGAATCAAATAATATAAATAATATTGATAGTGCAATGATATCGATAATACCTCAGCCATATGATTTCGATTCATTTGAACCAATGTCTGATAATTATCAAGGTATGCATTATTCATTAAATCCAAAATTTGAAGATGCCAATATTGGTATAGGAAGTGTTATTAGAGAGCGACGTAAGAACTTTGTCAAAACATGGAAAAATATTTATTTTTTGCAGCCTTTAAATAAAGCTGCTCTTATGCATATTTATCCAAATAACTGGTTGCTTTTCAAAGAAGAAAATAAAAGATATTTTTTTAAAAAAGAATTTGAAATTAAACCCGACAATGAATCTATTTTTGTAAATTTATAGATTGAATGTGATAAAAAAAATTTATTCATTTTTCTTAATTGTTCTTGTATTAGTAACATGTCCTTTCTTAATAAGATATTTACTAGCAAATCAGAAGATAACTATTTTAAATAGTATTTATTTTAATTTCCCGGGAATAATTACTAAAAACAAAATATGTCCTACTTATGATGCTTTATTGAATCAAACGCTTGATGAGTCTTTTAGTGTATCAATTATTAATAATAAAGGTGAAATAATTAGTTCCTACAATGAAGATGTTCCAAGGTTGCCGGCATCTAATCAAAAATTATTCTCATCAGCTTATGTTTTAACTAAATATAAATTAAATAATAATTTAAAAACTTTCTTATTTAAAAATAAAAACGATTATTATTTACAAGGTCAAGGTGATCCAGATCTTAATTATGAACATATAATCGAACTAATTTCAAATGTTAAAGAAAATAAAATTATTAACTTTAATATTGTAGAAATTGATTCAAAATTATATTGGCCTAGTGGTTGGACAAATACTGATAAACTTTACGAATATGGATCTCCAATTACATCTCTTGCAATAGAAAGTAATCACAATAAATATGATGATATTTATGCATTAAAAAATTTTATTAAAAATTATTTAAAAAACAAATTTCCAAATTCAAAAATATATATAAATTTTATTGATTCAGAAAAAATTTTTTATTTAAAAAATATTAAAGAGATAAATAAAATATACTCAACTCCAATTCTTTCATTATTAACTCTAACAAATTCTGAAAGCCATAATTTTACAGCTGAATCTCTCTTTAAAAATGCCTCAAATACATGGAACGATAATGACTATATAAAATTGAAAAGATGGCTTGAAAATAAAGGCCTCCCAACAACTAATGCATACTTTGCAGATGCTAGTGGATTGTCTCGAAAAAATAAAATTACAACAAGGTTAGTTGTATTGTTTTTAGATAAAATGAGATATTTTAATGATTTTAAAGCTTATCAATCTACACTTTCAATTACTGGAGTAAGAGGAACATTAGCTAAAAGATTTGTAAATAGTGAATTGTCTGGAAAGTTTTTTGGCAAAACTGGGACTCTTTCAAATGTCTTTGCATTATCTGGCTTTTTATATAAAAATGAAAAGCCAATAATTATAAGCATTATCCAAAATTCAAATAAAATTGATAAAGAAAAAGCTTTTAAATTATTAAGTGATCTTTATTACTTGAAATCTTGTTAATAAAAATATTATTTAAAATATTCTTTTAAATCCCTCTCAACAGAGGGGGGTACCATGTGATTAATTTCACCACCAAATTTTGCAACTTCTTTTACTAAAGAACTACTGAGAAAACTATAATTTGTATTTGTCGATAGAAATATAGTTTCAATATCATTATTAAGAGATTTATTTGTATGGGCAATCTGAAGTTCATACTCAAAATCACTCATTGCTCTTAAGCCTCTAAGAATAAGAGTAGCTTTTAGATCATTTGCACAATCAACAGTTAGACCGGAATAAGAAATAACTTCAATATTAGGTAAATGAGAAAGAGAATTTTTTATTTGTATTATTCTTCTTTCAAGATTAAATGTTGGTGTTTTAGAAGTATTTTCTAAAACAGCAACTACTAGATTGCCAAATATTTTTTCAGCTCTTTCTATTAAATCAATATGCCCGTTTGTTAAAGGATCAAATGTACCAGGATAAAGAATTTTCATGAATTTATTATGATCGAATAAGAAATTTAGTTAAAATAAGTTTATTAGATATATTAATTATGACATTAAATCTAGAAGCAAAAAAAATCTTATTAAGAAAAATACCTCACGGATTATTCATTTGTGGAGTTAGAGACGAAGATAAAAATGAAGTGAATGGATTTACTGCTAGTTGGGTGACTCAAGGTTCCTTCACTCCTCCATTAGTCGTAATGGCTGTTAGAGCAGAAGGTTCTAGTCATGAAATAATAAAGTCCACCAATAAGTTCTCATTAAATGTCCTCAAAAGTGATC
This sequence comes from Prochlorococcus marinus XMU1405, assembly GCF_017696275.1. Classification (NCBI taxonomy): domain Bacteria; kingdom Bacillati; phylum Cyanobacteriota; class Cyanophyceae; order Synechococcales; family Prochlorococcaceae; genus Prochlorococcus; species Prochlorococcus marinus. The sequence goes on from NZ_JAAORF010000002.1 coordinate 218,862, forward strand.
AAAAGGATCTAGCAGCTGTTTTCTTTAAACCCCAAAAAGCATTAGGAGGCAGATTTGAATCAGTTGAATTTAATTTAGGTGAACTTGGATTGCCTATTTTAGTTGATAGTGTTGGTGGAGTTGAATGTAATGTTGTTGGAAGTGTTATTCATGGAGACCATACAGTTTTTGTAGGAGAAGTTCAATCTGCTTATTTGAATAATGATGTTGATTCTCTAAATTTATCTTCAACTGGCTGGAATTATGGAGGTTAATCTTTATAAATGAGTAATTCCTCTATAGACACAATAGATAACAAATATAATTTTAAAATTGAATATAAATTAATTAATAATAAAGAGTTACTAAAATCAAGATTATCCGAAATTCCAAATTCATCTGGTTGCTATCTTTTTAAAGATATAGATAATAATTTACTTTATATTGGTAAATCAAAAAAACTACGTAGTAGAGTAAGTAGTTATTTTAATAATTTTTCAGATTTAACACCAAGAATAAGTTTGATGGTTCGTCAAATAACCGAAATAGAAATTATAGTCACAGATAGCGAATATGAAGCACTAAATTTAGAGTCGAATTTAATAAAAACAAACAAACCATACTTTAATATTCTTTTAAAGGATGATAAGAAATATCCATATCTTTGCATAACCTGGAGTGAAAAATATCCTCGAATATTTATTACAAGAAGAAGAAGAAATAGAAATAATTTAGATAGATATTATGGACCTTACGTAGATGTCGGATTATTAAGGAGAACATTATTTACGATAAAAAAAATATTTCCACTTAGACAAAGGCCAAGGCCAGTCTATAAAGATAGAACTTGTTTGAATTATTCAATAGGAAGATGTCCGGGTGTTTGCCAAGAAGTAATATCATCTGACGATTATAAAAAAATAATGAAACAAGTATCTATGATATTTCAGGGAAGGAATGATGACTTAGAAATATTTTTACAAAAAAGAATGCTGCAATTTTCAAATGATTTAGATTATGAGAATGCAGCAAAAATAAGGGACCAAATTTCAGGTTTAAAATTATTAACTGAATCACAAAAAATATCAATTCCAGATTCATCAATTAATAGAGATATCTTTGGAATAGTTTCAGAAAAAAATGTAGCTAGTATACAAATTTTCCAAATGAGATCTGGTAAGCTCATTGGAAGAATTGGCTATAGTCAAAAATTAAATAATGAAGATGAAAATCTTATTTTACAAAAGATATTAGAAGAGCATTATATGAATGTTGAAGCCGTAGAAATACCATCAGAAATTCTTATTCAATATAACCTTCCAAAACAAGTAACCATAGAGGATTGGTTAACGGAGCTAAGAAATAAGAAAGTAAAAATCTTAATCCCAAAAAGAAATAAAAAACATGAAACTGTAGAAATGGTTTTAAAAAATGCGAAATTGGAATTAGATAGAATATTAAATGGGATACAAGATAATGAATCATCAATTGAGGATCTTGCCCAAATACTTGAATTAAGCGAACAACCCAAAAGAATTGAAGGTTATGATATTAGCCATATACAAGGTAGTGACCCTGTAGCATCACAAGTCGTTTTTATTGATGGGATTCCTTCTAAACAGCATTATAGGAAATATAAAATTAAAGATCCAAACGTTTTTGTAGGACATAGTGATGATTTTGCTTCGATATATGAAGTAATACATAGAAGGTTTAAAAAATGGTCAAGATTTAAAAAAAACGGAGGGGATTTTTCAATATTAAATGATAAAACGAATAGTAAATTAGACAATGAACTTCTATCAGATTGGCCTGATTTAATAATGATTGATGGAGGTAAAGGACAGTTAAATGCAGCTATTAAAGCATTAAAAGAATTAAATCTTGAGGAAGAAGTAACTATATGTTCATTAGCAAAAAAAAATGAAGAAATATTTATTCCAGGCTTTACTAAGTCTCTTGATACTGATGAAAATCAAAAAGGAGTTCTTCTATTAAGAAGGGTAAGAGATGAAGCACATAGATTTGCATTATCTTTTCATAGAGACAAAAGATCAAAGAGAATGAATAGATCTCAATTGTCCCAAATAAGTGGATTAGGACCATCAAGAATAAGAGAATTGCTTGAGCATTTTAAATCAATAGACGCGATAAGAATAGCTAGTAAAGAGGATTTATCAAAAGTTAAAGGACTTGGAAAAAATTCAGTAAATGATATATATGAATATTTTAACGAGTTATAAATATTAATTAATTTTTGAAAAATAGATTTCTTGATATTGTTAAATATAACTATATTAAAAATATATATTTTTAAATTAATCTAGTAATTTGGCAGCTGAAGCATATCTCTGGTTTAAATCACTTCACATTATGGGTGTAATCGTTTGGTTCGCGGGACTTTTTTATTTAGTAAGACTTTTTATATATCATGAAGAATCTAAAAATATGGATAATGAATTAAAAATTGCCTTTAATAAACAATACACCTTGATGGAAAAAAGGCTGGCGAATATAATCACAACACCTGGGATGATATTAGCTTTAAGTATGGCTATATGCATGGTTATAATGCAACCAAGTTGGTTAAGTGAGAAGTGGTTGCAAATTAAAATTTCTTTTGTTTTAGCATTAGTAATTTATCATTCTTATTGTTATAAAATAATGAATTCATTACAAAATGGTACTTCAACCGTTTCAGCAAAAAACCTTAGATTATTAAATGAATTGCCTACTTTATTATTATTTATAATTGTACTTTTAGTTATTTTTAAAAATAATTTTCCAACTAGTGTTGCTACATGGAGCGTAGTTGGACTAATTATTTTCATGTTGGCTTCTATACAATTATATGCAAAGATTAGAAAGCAAAATGAGAATTCATTAAGTAATGAATAGGGAAGACTTAATAAAATTAACTTCCAATATTAATAAAAATAGTTGTCCTAAAAATATTAATTTTCACTGTCATACAAAATTTAGTGATGGAAGTCTAGAACCATATGAACTTTTAGAACAAGCTTATAAAAATAACTTGAAATTTTTATCAATAACCGATCATCATACAATTAAAGCTCATGAATATATAAAAAAAAATAATATACTCAAAAATTATCCTAAAGATTCTTTTACATTAATTTCGGGAATAGAAATTAATTGTTTGATTCTAGGATGTTTAGTACATGTAATTGGCTTGGGAATAGATATAAAAAGTAAATACCTAAATCCCTACATCCTTGGGGAGTCTCCAATAGGTAATGATTTAAATATTAAATCTGTTATTAAAGCAATAAATTTAGCTGGTGGTTTATCATTTCTTGCACATCCAGCCAGATACAGGATTCCCTTTTATAAATTAATTCCAGAGGCCAAAATACAAGGTATTGATGGAATAGAGGTTTGGTACGATTATGAACTTAATGAACTATGGAATCCTAGTTTATTTGTATGTTCAGAAATAGATAAATTAGCAAATAAATATTCAATGCTAAAAACATGCGGAACAGATAGTCATGGACTTTCGCTATTAGGTAGATAATTCAGAATTCGTTTTTTTCAATTATTGAATCAGTATTAATAATTATGTTCTTTAAATTTTCAATGACATCTGATGAACAATTATTCCACATTTTTCTATTGGCAATTTCAAGAAATCTTTGTGCAATATCTCTTAAAGCCCATGGATTATTCTCTAGAAAGAAATTCCTAAGATCCAGATCGCATAACCATGATTTATAAACTTCCTCATAACACCAATCTGAGACTACTTCAGTTGAAGCATCAAAAGCATATAAGTAATCTAGTGTAGCTGAAAATTCAAACGCTCCTTTATAACCATTATCCATCATTCCATTTATCCATTTAGGGTTAAGTATTCTTGATATAACAACTTTATTAATTTCATCTTGTAATTTTGAAATTTTAGATAATCCAAATTTTGATAAATCACCATGATACATTTCAGGTAATTTACCGCTCAATTTTTTTACTGCTGAAGATAATCCTCCCTGAAACTGATAATAATCATCAGAATCTAAAATATCATGTTCCTTATTATCTTGGTTATGAACAACTAACTGCACATTTTTAAGAGCATTTTCTAATGATTTTTTATCCTCTATAGGTTCAAGATTATCACTGTAAATCCACTTACTCCAATTAAGAAAAGATTCTCCAAAATCATCAATATTTTCCCAATTAGAATTTGAAATTAGTTCTTGCAGACCAGCTCCATATGAACCTGGCGCTGACCCAAATATACGATTAATTGAATCACCATCCCTTAATGCATCAGCAAGAGGGTTAAATTTATCATCCTCATTAAGATTAGAAACAAGATTTATTGCTTTAGAAGTTAATTTAACTAACTGTGGAAATGCATCTCTAAACATTCCCGAAATCCTTAAAGTAACATCAACCCTTGGTCTTTCGAGAACAGATAAAGGAATGATTTCTAGATCAACTACTCTTCTTGAAGGCCCATCCCAAATAGGCTGTACTCCTAATAAATATAGTATTTGACAAATGTCTTCACCACCATTTCTCATTGTGGATGTTGCCCATACAGATATTGCTATTTTTTTTAAATCTTCTCCATTATCTTGTTTGTATAAATCAATTATTTGAGAAGCGGACTGACAACCAACACTCCATGCTGATTCAGTTGGCAGTCCTCTCGAATCAACTGAAAAGAAATTTTTACCAGTGGGTAAAGTTTCAGTTTTACCTCTCGTAGGGGCTCCAGATGGACCACTTTTTACATATTGTCCATTTAATGAATTAATAAATGATAATTTCTCATTATATGAAGAATTAATGATTGGATATAGAATCTCTTTTTTTAATAATAAAAAATACTTATTATGTTCTTTTTCATTAAAGAAATAGTCTATTATTTTTTGATTTTTAAATTTTTCTAGATTTTTGATATTGGTATTCTTTTTGTAAAAAAACAAATATATTAAATACTTTGCTTGTTGTTCCAAAAAATCAATAGCCATTCTAAAGTTTAAAATGTTTTTGTTGGAAAAAGTCAATAATATTTTTTTATCCTTTTCACTTAACATTTGATCATATTGATTTGTCCAAGGATTCAAATCTAGTTTTAAATGTTTTGCTATATATTGAATAACACCAATTCGATTGGCATTTGGTACTCTAGCAATACACAAGAATAAATTTATTTCATTAATGTCATTCTGCCTATTGCCAAAAATATGCAAACCTGTCCTAATTTGAGATTCTTTAATTTTGCAAAGAAAGGAATCAATTTCTTCTATTTGATTATTTTTATTCTTTAAAGTAATTTCGCTAAAATCTTTTTTGATTAATTCAAAAATGGATTTTTCTATTATTTCAATCCGATTAGAATTTAATAATTTTGCTTCAAAATATTCGTCTAAATAATTTTCTAATATTGAATATTTTCCAAATAATTCTGACCTATCCAAAGGAGGGGTTAAATGATCAATAATTGTTGCAGCAGTTCTTCTTTTAGCTTGGGATCCTTCTCCAGGATCATTTACGATAAAGGGATAAATGTTTGGTATTGCTGGACAAATAATATTTGGAAAACATTTATTGCTGAGACCAATAGATTTACCAGGTAACCATTCAACAGTCCCATGCTTACCAATATGGCACATAGCATTTGCATTAAAAACTTTTTCAATCCAAAAATATTGTGCTAAATATCTATGGGGAGGTGGAAGATCAGGAGAATGAATATCTCTATCAGTGAAAGCGTCATAACCTCGTTGAGGTTGAATCAATAATGTTATTTTTCCAAATCTAATACCATTTATTGAGAAGCCTTTATTATCTAGATCAATCGCATCAGATGGTTTACCCCAACGACTAACAATAATATTTTTGGGATCAAGTTCTAAATAATTCCAATATTTTAAATATTCACTAAGTGGTAAGTAATCTAATGGTTTATTATTTTGAGATTCAATATCATTAGTTCTAGTTTTTATAAGCATTGACATTAATTCCGAAGAATCTTGAGGATAATTACAAGATCCAAGGTCATAACCTTCTTCTTTTAACCAATTAAGAATATTTATTATTGAAGATGGTGTATTTAGACCAACTCCATTACCGATTCTTCCGTTCTTTACTGGATAATTACTTATTACTAAACAAATTCTTTTATCAAAATTATTAAGTTTCTGAAGTTTCACATAATTTGTTGCAAATTTTGAAATCCATTGAATACCTAATTGATCGGCTTTGTAACTGGTTATTTCACTATATAGTGTATTTTTCTTAGAAATTATTTCTTTAAATGCTGAAGGACAGGTAGTAATTCTTCCATCAAATTCGGGAATAATTATTTGCATTAATAAATCAGATGAATTCATTCCAATAGAAGAATTTAACCACTTTTTTCTTGATCTATTAGAAGAAAGAAGTTGTAAAATTGGAATTTTAAGAGAAGTAAAAATATTTGTTGAATTTTCAATTAAATCGTTATTTTTGATTTGAGATGAAGAAAATGAAGTTGTGGTAATTATTAGTTTAATATCTTCTTTTTTAAAAATGTCTATTAATTTCTTCTGAATAATATGATCTTTTAGTGTTGAAATAAAAAATGTTTTAGGAGATAATCCGCATTTTCTTAATTGTAAATTAAGTTTATCGTTTACTTCAATTTCATTAGCCAAAAAAAGTGATTTATAGGATATTATTCCTATCTTTTCGCCTTTTTCATTTTTCCAATCATATAAATAGGGATCTGCATAAAAAGTAATATTGAGAAAATCATCAGGAATTAATTTTTCATCTAAAACTAAATAATTTAAACAATTAAGAAACTTTCTATAATTATCCAGTCCTCCAGATCTTAGTAATCTAGAAATATTTAATGCAATATTTTTATCTATACTACCTATTTCACATAAGGAAATTTCCTGTTCAATGGTACCTGATAGGATTACTAACTTCCTTTTTTTATTAACTGCTTGCCAATTTAAAAGTTGTTCAATTCCATAGTTCCATGTACCTTTATCTCCAAATATTCTAAGTACGACAACTTTTGCATAATTTATTGTTTTTAATAAATAATTATCTATTTGGGCTGAGGAATTTAAATTAGAAATTTCTAAAGCTCTTATATTATTTTTTAATGAAGCAAATTCTTTTTCTAGCAATAAGTTTGATATAAGATTTAAATCAGCCTTGACACTTGTTATAAAAATAAAATCTGCAGCTGGTTGCTCAATTAAATCATCCTTATTCTTTTCATTTCCTGCTATATTTAATATCCTGTGCATTTTTATATATAAATAAGGTTTAGAATACTTAAGTAGGATAAAACAAGTTTACCTTAATTAAATAAATTAAATATGCATGAATTTCTTCCATACGCCTGGTTCGAAGGTAAATGTATTCCATTTAAAGAAGCAAAAATATCAATAGCTACTCATGCACTACATTATGGTACTGCTGCATTTGGAGGAATGCGAGCGATACCTAACCCAATAAACAAAGAAGAATTACTTTTGTTTAGAACTGATAAACATATAAAAAGATTATCTCAAAGTGCAAAATTACTCTTAACTGAAATTTCTGAAGAATATATTTTTAAAGCCTTAGAAGAAGTTATAAAAAGAAACAAGCCAGAAAAACCTATTTATATAAGACCATTTGTATATACAAGCGATTTAGGTATAGCGCCAAGGTTACACAATATTGAAACAGATTTCTTTATTTATTGTATTGAACTAGGAGATTATCTATCCCCAGATGGTGTTTCTTGTAGAATGAGTAGTTGGACAAGACAAGAAGATAGATCTCTCCCCTTAAGAGGAAAAATAAGTGGAGCATATATTACTAGTTCATTAGCCAAAACAGAAGCTAGTTTATCGGGTTTTGATGAAGCCCTGCTATTAAATTCAAGTGGTAAGGTAAGCGAAGCTAGTGGTATGAATTTATTTATTGTAAGGAATGGAGACTTAATCACTCCTGGTGTTGATCAAGATATCCTTGAGGGGATTACTAGAGCTAGTGTAATTGAATTAGCAAAATCATTTGGAATAAATGTAATTGAGAGGCCTGTTGATAAAACAGAATTATTAATAGCAGATGAAGTTTTTCTAACTGGCACAGCAGCAAAAATTACACCAGTTAAAAAAATTGAATCAACTGAATTAAATGTTGAAAGACCAATAATGAATAAATTAAAAAGTAAGCTTATAGAAATAACAGAAGGTCGTTCTCAAGACTATGATAATTGGGTAACAAGAATTTCACTGAAATAAATTAATTTTTACCTAAAAATGGAATCTTTCAGAACTTATCTAAATAGAGATGAAAAACCATTAATTATTTTTGACGGAGGTACTGGAACATCTTTTCAGAACTTAAATCTTAATGCAGATGACTTTGGAGGAAAAGAATTAGAGGGATGTAATGAAAACCTTGTTTTATCATCGCCAGAGGTAGTTGAGAAGGTTCATAATTCATTTTTAGAAGCAGGTTGTCATGTTATAGAAACTAATACATTTGGAGCCTCATCAATAGTTCTTGATGAATATGATATTGCGCATAAAGCTTATGAGATAAATAAAAATGCGGCATTTATAGCAAAAAAAGCTGCTGCCAAATACTCATCAGTTGATAAACCAAGGTTTGTAGCAGGCTCAATTGGGCCAACAACTAAATTACCTACCTTAGGACATATAGAATTTGATGAATTAAAGAAAACATATAAAGAACAAATTTATGGTCTTATAGATGGAGGGGTTGATCTTCTTTTGATTGAAACTTGTCAGGATGTTTTACAAATTAAATCTGCCTTATTAGCATCAAAAGAAATTCTTGAAAGTAAAAATATAGATATACCTTTAATGGTATCTATAACAATGGAAACAACAGGTACTATGCTTGTTGGTTCTGATATTGCTTCTGCATTAACAATATTAGAGCCATTTAATATAGATATCCTTGGACTTAATTGTGCAACTGGTCCTGAGCAAATGAAGGAACATATTAAATATTTGTCTGAAAATTCTCCCTTCGCTATAAGCTGTATTCCCAATGCAGGTCTTCCTGAAAATGTTGGTGGTGTAGCTCACTATAGATTAAAGCCAATAGAATTAAAGATGCAGTTAATGAATTTTATATATGACTTTAATGTTCAACTAATAGGTGGATGTTGTGGGACAACACCTGAACATATAAAATACCTGTCTTCAATAATCGATGAAATTATTGATAATGAAAGGACTAACAACAATGGTAAGAAAAATTCAAGCGGTTTTATTCCATCTGCCTCATCAATATATAACTCTGTGCCATATAAACAAGACAATTCAATTTTGATAGTAGGAGAAAGATTAAATGCAAGTGGATCGAAAAAGGTAAGGGAGTTATTAAATAACGACGATTGGGATGGCTTAGTTGCAATTGCCAAGCAACAACAAAAAGAAAATGCTCACGTTCTTGATGTAAATGTCGATTATGTAGGTAGAGACGGAGTGAAAGATATGAAAGAAATAACTTCAAGACTAGTTACCAATATAAATTTACCATTAATGATTGACTCTACAGATGCTGACAAAATGGAAAGTGGATTAAAGTCAGCTGGTGGTAAATGTATAATAAATTCAACCAATTACGAAGATGGCAATGAAAGGTTTGATCAAGTTCTAAATTTAGCCTTAGGGTATGGTTCAGGTCTTGTTGTCGGAACAATTGATGAAGATGGAATGGCCAGGAATTCAGAAAAAAAATATAAGATTGTCCAACGAGCGATTAATAGAACAAGAGAATGTGGTTTGTCAGATTATGAGCTATTTTTTGATCCATTAGCTCTGCCAATATCTACAGGGATAGAAGAAGATAGATTAAACGCTAAAGAAACTATTAGTTCTATATTAAAAATTCGTGAAAATTTCCCAGATATTCATATCATACTTGGGATATCAAACATTAGTTTTGGTCTTTCACCATTATCAAGAATTAATCTAAACTCAATATTTTTAGATGAATGCATTAAAGCAGGATTAGATTCTGCTATCATCGCACCAAATAAAATTTTGCCATTATCAAAAATTTCTGAAGAAACTAAAAAGCTTTGCTTAGATTTGATTTATGATAAAAGAAAGTTTGAAGATGATATTTGTATTTATGATCCATTAGTAGAATTAACAAAGGCTTTTCAAGATTTATCTATTCAAGATTTCAAAAAAGCATCTTCAGAAAATAAAAACCTAACTCTTGAAGAAAGTCTGAAAAATCATATTATTGATGGAGAAAAAATAGGATTAGAGGATCAATTAAATAAAGCGTTAAAAAAATATAAACCTCTTGAAATAATTAATACCTTTTTACTAGATGGGATGAAAGTTGTAGGAGATTTATTTGGCTCAGGTCAAATGCAATTGCCATTTGTACTCCAATCCGCTGAAACAATGAAATTTGCTGTTTCAATTTTAGAACCATATATGGAAACTGTAGATGAAAACATATCAAATGGAAAACTCTTAATTGCTACTGTCAAAGGCGATGTACATGATATAGGAAAAAATTTGGTAGATATAATTCTTACAAATAATGGTTATGACGTAATAAATCTAGGAATAAAGCAAGATGTTTCAGCAATTATAGATGCACAAAAAAAGCACAATGCAGATTGCATCGCTATGAGCGGATTACTTGTTAAATCAACTGCTTTTATGAAAGATAATTTAGAGGCTTTTAACAATGAAAATATTAGTGTACCAGTAATATTAGGAGGCGCAGCCTTAACCCCAAAATTTGTAAATGAGGACTGCAGCAAAATATATAAAGGGAAAATATTGTACGGAAAAGATGCGTTCACTGATCTCAAATTTATGAATGAATATATGGATAATAAGAAAAAAGGTAATTGGTCAAATACAGAGGGGTTCATTAACAATGAGGGTATAAATATTAATTTAGCCTCATCAAAATCCAACTCTCTAGCTGCTAATAAATCAATATCCACATATACCGAGAGTTCCAAATTAAATTTAAAAGAAAATTTTATAAGATCAAAATTTATAAATGAAGAAGATCCAATTAAAGCCCCATTCTTGGGAACGAAAGTCTTGAAAGATGTTGATATAGATTTAAATAAGCTAATATTTTATTTAGATACAAAAGCTCTATTTAGCGGGCAATGGCAAATAAAAAAAGGAAAAAACCAAAGCGTAGATGAATACAATAACTATTTGGATTCATATGCTAAACCATTGCTAGATAAATGGTTAGAGATAATTATAGAGAAAAAACTCATATCACCCAAAGCAGTTTATGGATATTTCAGTTGCGGGAGAAAAGATAATAGTATTTTCTTATTTGATGAGAAATCATTAAATAAAATTTCCCAATTTAATTTTCCACGACAAAAATCTGGGAATAATTTATGCATAGCTGATTTTTATTGTGATTTAAAAAATGATAAACCGATAGATATATTTCCTATGCAGGCAGTAACCATGGGCGATATTGCTAGTGAATATTCTCAAAAATTATTTAAAGAAGATAAATATAGCGATTATTTGTTATTCCATGGACTTACAGTGCAATTAGCAGAAGCTCTAGCTGAGTATGTCCATGCATTAATTCGTATTGAATGTGGTTTTAGGTCTGAAGAACCAGACAAAAATAGAGAAATACTAGCTCAAAAATATAGAGGAGCTAGATATTCTTTTGGTTATCCTGCATGTCCAAAAGTATCTGATTCAAACATACAATTATCATTGTTGGATGCAAAAAGAATAAACTTGACCATGGATGAATCTGAACAACTTCATCCAGAACAAAGTACTACAGCTATCATTTCACTACACTCAAAAGCTAAATATTTCAGCGCCTAAGCTAAATTTTTAGTTGTTTTCTAAATATTCAATAATTTCTTCCTGTAGTTCTTCCATCGTTTCATTATCACCCAGATCAATTCCCTCACCAGCGGCATCCTGTGTTAACTCAAGATAATATGAAGCACCATCACTAGATAAAAATTCTAATGCGGAAGTTTCATCACTATCTTTAAAAGCTTCATAAAGAGCTTTAAATGCAATGTTTTCAGTAAAGTCCCAATCCATAATGAAAAAAACCTTATTAGAATTATTACCTCCTTACCCCCCATACTCGTCAACCTTTTTTAAAGAATTGTTGGTGTTTTATTATTATTAAAAAAATCTATGACCATAAATAATCAAAATCAGTTAAATGTCCTTGGAGAAGAAATTGAGATTTGTAGTTGCGCACCTATGACAGGATGGTTCAGGAATGGATTTTGTCACTATGACAAAAATGATGGAGGGAATCATTCCATATGTTGTGTAATGGATGATAATTTCCTGAAATATAGTAAATCACAAGGTAATGATTTAATAACTCCCATGCCTATTTATTCCTTTCCAGGACTAAAGGATGGTGATCATTGGTGTATTTGTCTAGATAGGTGGAAGCAAGCATTATTAGACGGTCTTGCACCAAAAGTCATATTAGAATCAACTAATATTGTAGTTTTAGAATCAGTACCTCTGGAAAAATTGAAAGAATATCAATTTAATAAAAAGTAATTACAAGTTTAATATTTTTTTTAAAATGATAATGATAAATTTTTTTAAATGAGTTTAGAAATATATTGGAAAAAAGCACTAGAACAAACTCGATTATCAATTGATGATGAATCATTGTATCCTCTCACAACTGATATTATTACAAGAGATTTATATGAAAAAGACGACTTCATAATTAGGAAACTCGATACTTCAAAATTTAATAAAAAAAAAATTTATGGTCCTAAGCAAAATCCATTTTGTCCTTGGGAAAAGATACTAGAAATTGATAAAATTGGAGATAATCATCAACTAATATTAAATAAGTACCCTGTACAAAAAGGTCATATTTTACTTATTACAAATAAATGGAAACCTCAAAATGGATGGTTAGATATTAAAGATTGGAGAGCGATTCAACAAGTTAATAAAGATACTAGTGGATTATGGTTTTTCAATAGTTCTCCAATTGCGGGAGCAAGTCAACCTCACAGGCATTTTCAACTTCTGCGTAGATCTAAAGGTGAGATATCATGTCCTAGAGAAAAGTGGTTTTTAGAGATGAACTCATGTCAAGATCTAGATAGTAAACTTAAAAAAAATATTATCGTATCCAAATTTAATTTTTCAGAAAATCCATCATGTCTTTTTGAATTTTACTTAGAATTATGCAAGAAATTAGGACTTGGGGAACCTATAAGTGATAAGAAACCTATATATCCTTACAATATTTTAATAACTAATAAATGGATCGCTATTATAAAAAGAAAAAATGATCATATTCATGGTTTCAGTATTAACGGTTTAGGATTTGCAGGATATCTATTAGTAACTGAAAATTCAAATATTAATTATTTAAAGAAATTTGGCCCTGAAAAACTTCTAGAAAGTTTTGTTTGAATACTAGTTAGTTAATTCAACTTCCTCATCCCTACTTATTTGGCTTTCTAGAACTTCTATAGATGCTGTTACAGAGGCAATTTTACGTTCAAGTGAATCCTTAATATAATTGAGCATTTCTAATTTCTTATGTTGATAAAAACTCTTTTTTTCTTTAGATGACTTGAAATAACAATTAAACATTTTTTTTTTATTTATTATAAAAAGATACTTAATTGACTTGTGACATAAAAATAAATTGGTTTTAATTTAAAAACAATGTTCCGTATGGACTTTCAATTTTTTTTGAATAAAATTAAATAAATTCCATATTATTCAAGAAAATATTATTGAATATTCCTGAAAATTCAAATACAAAAAGAATTTCAATTGATTTACCTGAGGATCTAATTTCCAGGTTTGATCAATTACGAAAAGAGTGGGGATTTAGAGCAAGAGGACCTGTAATAGAAAAGATACTTAAAGAACTTCTTCAAGAAGATGATTTACTACCTAAGAACCAACAGCAAGAAATAGACTTTAACGAGAATAATAATAATGAAAATTTAAATATTGATGATGATACTGCATTGGTATTAATTAAATCAGACGTAAAAAAAGAAGTTAATGAGATATCTTTGAATGAAAAATTTACAAATAACAATCAATATAAAGAAAAAGCCAACTCAAACATAAATCTTCCCAATTTTGTTGAAAAAAAAGTAAAGAATCTAAGAAGAAGTATTAATATTGAAAAATTAAAGGAGAATATTAATGATATTCAAATTAATACAATTAAGGAAACAGAATTATTAAAATGTCGAATTGAGTTAATTAGTCATTGGAAAACCTTATATGGATCAGTTCCTAATGACAATGTAGTAGAAGCTTCGATGGATTGGTTTGAAAGGGATATATGGCCAAATCTTGAAGGAACTGAAAATCTACCCTTTACGTGGAATGCAGCCAATAAATTAATGACAGAATTATGCCCATTTTGGATAAAGAAAAATCCATCTCTTGAAATTGTTTTATTAATGATTGGCGTTTTAGAAGACCCTTTTGCTACATCAGATCTGATAAATAGAATACCAACACTTATGAGAAGGTTTGTAAGTAGATTTAAGCGAAAAAATAGATCAAATTCATTTGAAACTTTGGACTCAACAATGACAGTACATGGCGCACTTAAATTATTAAATTTATCAACATCCGCAGGATCCGCTCATACGTTCTGTAAAATTAGGGAGGCCTATAAATCAATAGCCTTAGAGACGCATCCAGATGCTGGAGGATCAACTGATCAAATGAGAAAATTAAATGAAGCGTATCAATTGCTAAAAAATCTATATAGAAATTAGTATACTAATTCTCAGATAAGACTACTACTAAGTCTAATAAATAGTCTCATATAAGATAGATGAAAAATAAAAATTTATTATTTTCATCATTTATTTTTTTATTCATATTTATGGAAAAACAATTATGTATAAATGAAATTTAAAAAATATACTTTTAAAAAATATGAATTTCTTTGTATAGTACTTCTTATATGAGACTTATTATAGGTCTACTATATAGTCTCATCTAAGATAAATGTTAATTTTAAATTTCTATTTTTAACAATTATTTTTATTCAAATTTATGAACACAATAATTATGTATAAATAAAATCAAAAAAAACACTTTTAAAAAATAAGAATTTCTTTGTATAGTACTTCTTATATGAGACTTATCATAAGTCTACTATAAAGTCTCAAAATAGATAAATAAGACAAATCAGTTTATCAACTTGGATGAATCATACCCAAACTGTTTATTACCTAGGAAAAATAAAAATTGAATAATAAATCAATAAACTGTGTCCTTTCAATGTCCAAGAAATTAATAAGGGCTAGAAAGTCAATCTATGAGGGGCTTTTATGTTTTACAGTACTGCCTTATAGACAGTACTACTTACTTTGAAGCTTTTCAATAGCTGTTTGTTTATCGATACTAGGAACATCGCTTAAGCCGTTTGCGTCAAACCAAGGGGCGCTTGCCCAGTCAAACCCTTCACCAAAAGTGTTATCAGGTGAAGTTATGTACCAATGACAAGAAGTGTCTGGAACGTCGACCGCACATTTTGACCAATCATCTGACCACTGAGGGACTTGTACCCAAAGCACCGAAGAAAGTAATAGAGAAAGCAAATTGATCATGCAATCTATAATACAACATTAATTAGATTTATAGGATTATTACTTATCTTATATAAGAATAATATTTAGACTCATTTAAAGTCTAACATAAGATTAGTAATACAGCTAATTCCTCATTTTAGTTTTAAAACATTTTTCAACACTAGATATGATATTTGAATGTATTGATGTAATGTCAGAGTCCAGTAATGTTTTATCTTTATCTCTATAAGATAACCTAAATGTATAACTTATTTGATCATCTCCAAATTTAGTATCTTCAAAAACATCAATTAAACTTACATCTTCTAAGAGATTTTTTCCTATCTTTCTTATCTGTGATGTTATTTCGCTAATTAAAAATTTCTTACTGAAAACAAAATTTATATCCCTTTCCATTTTAGGAACAATTGGGTATTGCTTATATATTGGAACCCATTTATTTTTTCTTGTACTAGCTCCCAAAAGGTTAGAGACATTTATTTTAAATAAATATACTTTTTTTAACGACTTCTTTTCTAAAATTAGTTTGGGATGTATTTCACCAAAATAACCTACATCTTTCCCTTCAATAAATAATTTTGCTGTTCTTCCTGGATGAAGAAAATCAATTGAATAAGTAGGTTTATCCTCTATTTTTATATTCAAAGTTGATAAAGCCTCCTTTAACTTTCCCCTGGCCTGGTAATAATTAAGATCGTTATCCTTATTCGAATTTATCCATTTTCCAAATTTTCTATTTCCATAAATCGCACCGTTAAGGACTTCTTCTTGAATGAAATCAGTTTTCTTTTGAAAAACATTTCCAATTTCAAATATATAACAACTCGTTTGTCCTGCTTTTATATTACGATTTAAAATCTCCAAATGTTCTTCCCATATATTATCTCTTAAGCAACTAGTATCTAATAACAAAGGATTAGAAATCTTTATAAGTTTTTCATTATCTTCTGGAACAAGAGAGTAGCTTAGTACCTCGTTAAAACCATTTTCTGTGAAACCATTTTTTACTTTTCTCAATGCCAACTGTTCTGATGACAATTTTCCAGGCTTAATTGGATTAGGAAGGTTTAAGTCAAATCTGTCATACCCTATTAATCTCGCAATTTCTTCAATTAAATCTATTTCTCTTATTAAATCATTTGATCTATTGGGAATTACTGCTACATCCCAGCCATATTCTTTATTCTTTAATGTACAACCTATGAGTGTTAATTTATCAACTATTTCATTATCAGATAAATTTCTTTTTTCAAATTGATCGTTAATTATTATTGGACCAAGAATTTTATGTATTCGATTTCTCCTTAGTTTAATTAATACATCCTCATTTTCTTCTAAATTTGAAGTATTGATGATTGGTGAGTTAATAGAAAAATATTCTTCTAAAAGATTAATTGCCCTTGTTACTGCACTTATTGTATTTTTTGATGAAATCCCTTTTTCATACCTGCTGCTAGATTCTGTTCTTATGCCAACCGCCTTGGAAGATTTTCTTATAGTAACTGGATTAAAAACAGCGCCTTCAAGGTAAATAGATGCGGTAGTATTACTTACAGAAGTCTCTAAACCTCCTATTACGCCTGCAATAGCTACCGGTTTATCACAACAAGTAATAACTGTGATATTGTCATTTAAGACATATTCTTTACCATCTAAGCAAATAAGGCTTTCGTTATCCTTGCCTTTTCTTACAGAGAAATCTTCTGGAGAAACTTCCTTACCAATTAAGTTTGAAAGTTTATCTTTATCAAACGCATGCAAAGGTTGACCTTGTTCTAAAAGAATATAATTTGTCAAATCAACTAGAAGATTAATAGATTTTATACCTGATTTTTCTATACGGTCTTTAAGCCAATTTGGCGATAATTTCTCTCCATTTACTCCATCAACGCAGCTTATTGTATAAATGCAATTAGATTCTATAGCCTCTGGACAAAGTTTAATTGCCTTAAGTAAATGAATATTGTATTTATGATTTATTTCTGGAAAATTTAAGGTGGATTCTAAAAGGGCAGAAATTTCACGGGCTATACCTACAACAGACATTCCATCAGGTCTATTAGCCGTAATAGCTAAATCATATATAAAATCATTTAACTGAAGCAAGTCGGACGCTGGAGTGCCCAATTCATGTTTTAGAGCCAAATCATCATCAATGATCTCTATCCCTTCGCTAGAGGCCTCTAAACCCAGTTCCTGCAGTGAACATATCATTCCTTCACTCATGACACCTCTAATTTCACTTCTTTTAATAGTTAAATCAACTGCATTTAATGTTGCGCCGACAGTAGCAACATAAACATAAATATTCGGTTTAATATTGCGTGCACCACAGATAATTTGTAAATTCTTCGAATTACCAATATCGACCTGGCAAATTGAAAGTTTGTCAGATCCTTCTTGTTTTAAAACAGATAATACCTTACCTAAAACAACACCATTTACATTTTTTGAACAATCTTCTAATGATTCAACCTCAAATCCACCAATAGACAATTTCTCAGAAAGATCTTCAGGAGTAGAAGTAATTTCTACTAAATTTTTCAACCAATTTTGAGAAACTTTCATATATATTTTTTAATCAATGATGATAAAAGAAATGAGTATATCTTCAAAAAAGTTTGTTGAAGATGTACAATAGAAAATTATACAATAAAGTATTAATTAAAATGGCCAAAAAAGGTACAAGAGTTGTAGTTACCCTGGAATGTACTGAAGCTAGGACAAGCACAGATCCTAAGAGATCAAATGGTGTCTCAAGATATACTACTGAGAAGAATCGTAGAAATACAACCGAAAGATTAGAACTAAAAAAGTTTAATCCTCATTTAAACAGAATGACAATTCACAAAGAAATTAAGTAATCAAATCAAATTAAATCATGCCTAATTCAATTTTTAAAAAACAATTATCACCTATCAAACCAGGTGATCCTATTGACTATAAGGATGTAGAACTACTAAAAAAATTCATAACTGAGAGGGGCAAAATCCTACCAAGAAGAATGACAGGTTTAACCTCTAAGCAACAAAGAGATCTCACATTAGCTGTAAAGAGAGCCAGAATTGTAGCTCTTTTACCCTTCGTAAATCCTGAAGGATAATTTCATATTGAATATAGTTGGAACTATAATTAATATTTCAAATATTTGAAAGATTTAACTAATTTAAAAACATATATTATTGACTCTGATGATCCACATGAGGTTGATGACGCTATTTCATTAGAAATAAAAGAAGGAAATAAAAAAAATTTATGGATACATATTAGTAATCCATGCAAACTCTTTTTGCATGACTCTAATGTTGATTTAAATGCAAGAAAGAGAAATAGCAGTTTATATTTAATTGATCAATATGTACCAATGCTCCCTAAGGATATTCTAGAAAAGGCAAATCTAGCTCAAAATAAAGTTTCAGAAACTATTAGTGCAGCAATAGAATTCAATGACGATGGATCAATAAATAAATATGAAATATCAGAAGCAATAATAAAACCAAAATATCAATTAACATATGAAGATGCAAATGAAATATTAGAAATAGAACCCAAAGAAGAAATAGAATTAATTGAGATTAAAAATTTATTAGAAAAAAGTATTACATTCAGAAAGAAACAAGGAGCAATTATTTTTGAAAGTCCTAATAGTAAAATTAATTTATATGAGGATAAGATTATACTAACTAAATTAGAGAAAACAATATCACAAATTATAGTTGCAGAATCAATGATATTAATGGGTTATGTAACAAGTTTATTTATAGATAAATATGATTTAACGGCTCCATTTAGGATTCAAAAAATAAACTGCAATCCATCTGAAATACTTAATAGATATAATGATAGTGATATTAAATATATAATATTAAAACAATATATGGGAAGAAGTTACATAACTACTAAGCCAGGAATGCATGAATCATTAGGTCTTAAAATGTATTTACAATGTACATCACCATTGAGAAGATATCTTGATTTAATTATACAAAGGCAAGTCTATAACAAAATTAATAATTACGAAGTTCTAAGTAAAGATTCAGTCTCTAAGATTATTGATTATTCAAAAAATAGACAATCAGAGAATAATAATATATATAAAAATGATAAATTTAAGTATTTAACATTATTTTTTAAGAATGAAAAAAAAGCTTTTTATAAAATAATATTCGTTAAGTGGATTAATCATAAAAAAAATATTGCATTGGTTTATTTTCCAGATTATTCACTAGAAATACTTATTACTCTTTTTGTATCAATAGAAATATATAGTAATAAAATATATAAAGTTAAATATATTATAAATGATAGTAATCTTTTAGAATTTATTTATTAATAAGATAATAAATATAATGAGTTGTAATTAGTTTAAAAAATATCTGTTAGTATTAATAAAAAAGCTTTATGACTTTTGTCATTACTACACCTTTATACTATGTTAATGACAAACCTCATTTAGGAAGTGTATATACAACAATAATTTGTGACTCAATAGCTAGGTATAAAAGACTTGCAGGTGAAGATGTTATTTTCATCACTGGTGTTGATGAACATGGTTTAAAAATACAACGAACAGCTAATGAAAAGGGTATTGAACCAAAATCACATTGTGATGAAATCTCAAAAGTCTTTAATAATAATTGGAAAGATTGGAATATATCCTTTGACAAATTTATAAGAACAAGCTCAAAAAATCATGAATTTGTTGTTAATGAATTTTATGAAAGAGTAAAAGCATCAGATGATATCTATATGGGAGTTCAAAAAGGTTGGTATTGTGTAGGTTGTGAAGAATTTAAAGATAATCCAGAAAACTCATCAACATACAAGTGTCCAATACATCAAAAAAATCTAGAATGGAAAAATGAAGAGAACCTCTTTTTTAGGCTTTCAAAATATCAAAAAGAAATCGAGAAAATAGTCAACGAACCTTCTTTTATAGAGCCAATAGAAAGAAAGAATGAAATTATTAATTTTGTTTCTAGAGGTTTAAAGGATTTTTCAATTTCAAGAACAAATGTTACATGGGGAATTCCAGTCCCTGGTTACGATAACCATACCTTTTATGTGTGGTTTGATGCTTTACTAGGATATGTAAGTGCCATTAGTTCTGATGCGACAGAACATTCATTAGAAAAATCAATTAATGGAGGATGGCCAGCTGATGTTCATTTAATTGGTAAAGATATTCTGAGATTCCATGCTGTATATTGGCCTGCAATGCTCATTTCAGCCAAAATGAAAGTTCCTAAAAAGGTTTTTGGGCACGGATTTCTTACAAGAGAAGGGCAAAAAATGGGTAAAAGCTTAGGAAATGTACTCGACCCTAATTTATTGCTTACAAAATATGGAAATGATCCTGTAAGGTGGTACCTCATTAAAGACATATCACTAGGAAATGATGGAGATTTTCAAGATAAAAGATTTGTTGACATCATCAATAATGACTTAGCTAATACAATTGGTAATTTATTAAATAGAACATCATCTATGTCTAGAAAATGGTTTGATAATAAAGTGCCAAATAATGAAAAAATTTTAAGTGAAAATAAATTAGAGAATTTTGCCAAAATTGCAGTTGAAAACTATATTTATAACTTTGATAACTACAAATTAGATTTAGCAGCTAATGAAGTACTTAGCCTAGCAATTAATACAAATTTGTATTTGAATGATAATCAGCCATGGCTGCTAATAAAAGAGAAAGATAATCTACTTCTTGTTAAAGAAATTATTTATAACGTTTTAGAAAGTACCCGAATAATAGGATTATTATTACTACCTTTATTGCCCGAATTATCTACAAAAATTAATGAACAACTTGGCTCTATATACAGAGAGGAAATTCCTTGGAAAAAACAATTAATTTGGGGATTATTAGTTAGCAACTCGAGTCTTCCTAAACCCACTCCAATCATAAATAAACTTGAGTATGAGCAAAAATTATAGATTAATAATTTTTCTTCCATTATTTATGCTTGGTTGCGCCCCAAATATAATTGATGAAAATAAAGTTATACAAAAAATAGACAGTTTAGATATGACTATTTTCTCTAAAAGTGGAGATAAAATATATTCTATTATCAGTCCAAATTCAAGTTATGACAATATTGAATTAAAATTCGAATTAAAAAAACCTATTATTAATATACTTAATGGGAAAGAAACTAAATATATTATTAGTTCAGAAGAATCAACATTATCAGACAACAATAAACTCTTGAAATTGAAAGGGAATGTTAAATTAAAAACTTTAAAAAAGAATGAGGATATTTTAAATGCTGATAATTTTATTTGGAATATAGAAAATACTGACTATCTATTAGAGGGAAATATAAGATTTGAAAATCAAAATATCATCTTAAATTCAGGAAAAGCCATATTGAGTTCAGATAACATAATTGAATTTTTCAATCCAGTAAAATACATAATTAAAGATGAAAATAAAGAAAATAAATATGAAATAAACTCAGAAAATGCTTTCTATAATTTAAATACTGAATCAGTAAGCTTTGAAGCAAAAGATAAAAGAGTTAAATCAATAATATATTTTTAAATTTTATTTTTTGAAAAAATATTATTAATTTTTTTGGACCAGTTATTAATCCATTTTTCATCAGACTTCGTAAAACACTTAGCACTCCAGCCTCCAATCAATATGAAAGCCTTATTATTTATAGGTACAACTAAAATAGATGGAATTTCAGCACAAAAATTATAAAATTCATCTCTTCCAGGATAAAATTTAGTGTTTGCCAATGATATTAACTTCATATCTTTAATAGATCTCAGACAAGTTTCCCCAGGTTTAAAATCATTACTTGAAGTGATACCCCTCCTCAATATATTAACGCCATCATTGTGGATTAATATTGCTGCTGCTGCTGTAGAAGTTAATATCGCTTCAGAACCCCATGCAAGTTCATCAATAACTTCATCCGGCATGTTTCTATCGAAGAGAAAGTTATTTTCTCCTTTTAAGACAGCTTTCTCACCAGCCATTGGTTGGAATTGTTTAAATAAAAAACCTATCAAAATAACAATTAACGAAGCTATTGCAGCTAACACTTGTGCTCTTTCAAGCTCAGGAGTGATTGTTTCTATTGAAATGAAATTTGCTATCTGAAAAATAAAGAGTATTAGACCGACTGATATTAATGATTTCCCATTGAATCCCATATTTTAAATATGTTATTTCTATTTAAATTATGCAAATATTATATTATTTAGTACATTTAAAATTACTCAATCATATTGTTTTTAATATATAATTAACCAAAACCTTTCAAAATGAACCTAAACATCAATAAATATATTCTTTCCCTTATCTTTACTGGATTTATTCTTATTCTTATACCTTCGACTACATACGCAAATGAAATTAATAGTATAAATAAATATTTTGGTATTACTCAACAGAAGACTGTTATAAATTACGAAAAAAGTCAGCCCTCATCTATCGACAACCCTGTAGTGGATCCAAACTTTAACACTATGAGATCAAAAGATACCGAGAGTTCAACTGCTACTTATATAGTTATAGGTTTGTTAATTGCTGCCACAATTATTCCTTTAGCAACATGGTGGTATTTCTCTAAATAATAGAGAATTTATGGATGCCAAGGATTTAAATATTAGTGAAGATTCATCTTATATAGTTTTTATTACAGGGGGTACAAAGAGTGGCAAAAGTGAATTCGCGGAGCATCTTGCAAAGAAGGTGAAAAAATTATCATATGTTGCTTTATCTGAAAACAATTTGGATGATAAAGAATGGCAAGATAAAATTAATTTACATCGAAAAAGAAGGCCAAAAGATTGGAAATTAATAGAAACGACAGATTTATTAAATACACTAAGGAAAGAAGAAGGTCCATTATTAATAGATTCTATTGGCGGATTCGTTATGAAAAGTATTGGCAAGAAACAAAATGAATGGTCAACAAAAATGAATTCACTTATAAGTCTCTTAATGAAAAGAAAAAGCGTAACAATTATTGTTGGAGAACAAGTAGGTTGGAGTTTGGTCTCTGAATATAAAATTGGTAATACATATATTGAAAGAATCGGCGAACTTCAAAAGAGAATAACCAAAATTTCAAAAGATAATTGGCTCGCTATAAATGGCAGAGCAATCAAAATAGATGAATTAAGTATTGAAATACCTACTTAAAATTGGAAGTCGCTCTTTTTGAACCTAGAATCCCACAAAATACTGGTAATATTGCCAGATCATGCGCTGCATTTAATATACCTTTAAATCTTATAGAGCCCTTGGGTTTTAAGCTAGAAGATAAATATTTAAAAAGAGCAGGATTAGACTATTGGCCTATAGTTACTGTTAATCAGTATGAGAATTTTGAAAAATTTTTAGCGTCAAAATCAACAAAAAGAATAATTTCTTTTAGTAAAAAAAATGGATTATATTTGAAGGATTTTAAATTTAAGCAAGATGATATTTTGCTATTTGGGAGAGAGGATTCAGGATTACCCGATTCCATTATTGATAAAAGCGACTTTTTAATATCAATATTTATGCCGAATATACAGACTGGAAACAATGAACAAAAAGGTGTTAGAAGTCTAAATCTTTCTGTAGCTTGCGGAATTGCTATATATGAGGCCCACAAACAAATAAATATTCAAAATGGTAATTAAGTACAATCAATGCCTTACAATATTCCCATGTCTCGGTAGCTCAGCTGGTTAGAGCGGCGGATTCATAGCCCGCAGGTCGCGTGTTCAAGTCACGCTCGAGACATTTTCAATACTTTTCAATTGAAGAACATAGGTGAGATTTCAATTTAATTGAACTATTAAAGACAATAATGTTTAATTCACTCGGCACAGTCTTAGATCCAAAAAAATCTAAAGCAAAATATCCAGAAGCAAGAGTTATAGTTCTTGATGACAATTTTAATAGTTTTCAGCATGTCGCAAATTGTCTTCTAACAATAATCCCAAGCATGAATGAACAAAGGGCGTGGGATCTAACCATCAAAGTTGACAAGACAGGATCCGCAGAGGTGTGGAGAGGTAATCTTGAACAGGCAGAGCTATATCATGAGCAACTATTCAGCAAAGGATTAACCATGGCTCCAATTGAGAAAACATAAAATAAGTAAGATTGACAGAAAATTTTTGGCTTATAAATTCGAATCGTTCAAGGGTTAAAAGGTTTTCAAAGAACAATCAAAATAAAGATAAATTTTTTGAATATATGTTTATTGATTCTGGAAAAATTCTTGGTGTTTTAGGAAAAGAACCACCTCTTATGACAACCAGAGAAGAACTTAAAGTTGATAAAGCTAGAAATGTATGGAGAAAGTTAATCGCTCAAGGTTGGAGGAGAACCAAACCAGTTTGGGAAAAATATTAGTATCCAATATCGTTACTAGGATTAATTATATAAATTATTAGATTTAGGGCGTAGTTAGCGGGTAAATTTAATGGCTTCAAAACTAACAAAGCCATTCCTTGAGTCACATTAAATTCTTTATTTTTCTTAAAAAAAGAAGAGTCTCATTTTTATTATAAAAAGACTGTCGAATACAAACTAAAAATACTGAAAAAAGATGTATAAGCATTTATTGATTATGGATTTTCAAGATATCCAATATCTAAAATTTTTAAAAAATTAAAGATCTAGGGTTACTTTTTATTTTTTTTACAAAAAATCCACGTTATAATTTAATAATCCCTAATGTCTAATAATTATAAATACCAAATGAAGTATCTCATCTCAAGCAAAAGATATAGAGCTTTATTTGGTATTGGAATAGTTGCTATAAGTTTTGGATTGATATCAAAAAAAGTAATTAACTATCCAGCTGCAGGATGTATGAAAGGTACTCAAGAAATAACCTTTAATATCTAGCCATTAATATTCTTAAATATTTCTTATTTCTTAAATCCAGTCAACTTTGATAACTCTTTTAGTGAAAGTACACCTAAAATTAGTTTTCCATTTATTTCCCATGTAGGAAACCCTTTGATTTTTTTATCAATGCATAATTGAGTTTGACTGTTTATGCCATCTCTTGAACATTCAACTACATTAAGTTCTCTATAAGCTTGCTTACCAAATAATTCACTTTGATTAAGGCAATTAGGACACCAATATGCTGAATATTTAACTACACCATTATCTTTAAGATATTTTGCCAACTCGATTGATTCCCTAGTGCTTTCTGAGGTGATTATAAGTTTTCTCTGATTATTTAAGTGTGAGCTATGAACAACACTTGGTAAAGTAAGCAAAACTAATAGTGGGATTAATAGGCGTTTCATTTATTTTCTACTTTTCCTCCATATTTTCTAACTACTTTATCAAGCAAAATTCGTATATCTTTATTTTTAAGTTTCTCTATCTGCTGAAGATTTTCAAGAAGATCACATATTTGATCCTGTGTATCTTCATTTAATTCACTTACTGCCATTTTATTTAGAGTTTTAATATTCCAATTTTAAATCAAAAGTAAATTTACATACTTATTGTATTTATATTTTTTTATTGCTATTTTTTTAAAGCGGGCTAAGGTTCATATCTCCACGAGGATTTAGTCCGCTGAATTTTTAAAGATTCAACTTATTTTCGATCCCTCTTTAAGAAGTTGATTACAAATATTCAAAAATATTTATCTTTTCTTAATTTCTAAATTCTATTGAAATAATTCTCAAGTAAACATTAATAGTGTGACACTATTCATTCAATAATGTTGTTATTTCGCTTCATAACTTTCTTAAAATACTTAAACTCAATAAACTGATGCATCATTTGGATATCATCAGATAATATTTTTTTATTAACTGCATATTTGTCAACATCAAGTGGAGATTTATTATTTTCAGAAAATGATTCGTAATCAAAAGAAAAGTTTATAAATTCCCTTTTATCATTTAGATTTTGATCATAAGATTCATTTAACACACCTCGAGACCTCAACGCTTCTTCGACCAATAAACCTGTGACTTTTGACTGACTGAACTCATTAGCTGTGCACAATTTTTCAATAATTTCATGCACTTCTTCACTTGGCAAAAAACCAATTCTTTTCCTCGGAGAGGGCATAATTAAAAATTAGTGTCACACTTGCACATTATAAGTGTTGCACTATATTTGAATTAAGTCAACTAATTTTGCTATGCATATTTTAATATTCCCTGCCGGATTTATTCTTTGGTATCTAGCTTATGAAGCAAAGCCTATCATTAATGATGAAGTAAAACTTAATTGGGAAGAGAAAAATACAAGTAAAAGAAATAAACTTTTAAGTATAATCAACGAAAGGTTTTAAAAATTACTTTCAATAGATTTTGACCATTCCTTGTGCTTATAATCTAGATCTGAAATTAACCGTTTTTGATAAGTAAGTTTGAGTTGATTTTGGTTAAGTGATTTTTTTGTGATAATCATCTCTTTAGAAAAAAAATCAGGAGTGTTACAACTACTAATTTTTCTTTTGACTTCCATATAAATAATTAATCTACTTTTTTTATATGACTCAAAAGGTTGTAGTATTAAAATTTTTATATTCTTTTTATATTTCCTTAATATATATTCTTAGCAGATTTGTTAAAAATATTAGTTTATCAAATAAAAAAAGCTATATTTAAAAAAATATATGTTTTATTATGAATCTTAAGGAGAGAGGGGTTACTATTGGAGATTTACTAATCATACTCATAATAATAATAACTTCTACAATACTAATTAAATCATTTAGCAAGGATAAAAAAAGAACATTTAATTATATAAATCAAGAGCAAGTTTCCTATAAGAAAAATTATCAACAAAAATTTATTTGAATAGCTTATATAAATTATTAAAACTCTTAATTAATTCACTTAAATATTATTTATCTTTTTTTTTAATATTATTTATCTTTTATTTAAATTTTAAGAATTCATAATAATCAAGAAAGGAGTTTATGTATTTTAAAATTTTTGATGAAATGATTTAGAACTTTCCCATTTCAAATTATCCTTTAAATCATTGAAATCATTTGATACTGAAACTAAATTAACCATTTGAAGAATTTGAATTTTATTTAGCCTATTAATAGCAATAAGTTTATTAAGCATTTCTAAAACAGATTTATCATTAATATTCATTGTTTGAATAAAATACTATGATTCTTCAATGCCTATACCTTAACTTATAATATTAAAATTTACTTTTAAAATTTCATAAAATATTTAATGATAAATATGATGAATATTTAAATAATCATCGAAAATAATACTTTTACTGATAAGTAAAAATCTTTAGCTCACTTTCTTATAAATTCGTTTATTGTAAAAAAAAAAAAAAAAATGAAAGAAAACTCCAAGAAGGAATACCTTAATAGAGATGAAGTTAATGAAATGATTGAATCAGCTTTAAGGAGACACAATAGAAGATCTACAATAATATCAAGTGTACTTGGTTGGATTTTAATAGGAGGTTATTCGTTTGGACTTTTTCAAGCAGTTCAAAATGTCTAATTAATTTTTGCTTTATAGCAAAACCTGCTAGATGATAAATTAATATAAGACCAAGTATTTATTATGAGGGAATATATTGAGGCAAATCTTACAGTGATAAGAAAATATTTAAAAAAAAGAAAAAAGAATACATCAAAATTAAATAATGCTTCGATAATGGAAGAATTCAAAGAATGGAGTAAAGATCCATTACCTTCGATTGAATCAATTTGGACTTTACCTGACTTAACGAGAAATGAAAGACTAAAAAATTTTTGTCGCTCAATTAAAAAGGAAATAAGATAAGTTTTTTAACTACCTAGTTGTATATGATTCACCTTTAAGTAAAAATAACCCGCAAATCCAACTATATTCAAAATTACAACAAAAATCCAAGCTCCAATTGGCTGATTAGAATCAAATTTTTTTATTTTAACTTTTTCCTTAAGTCTTTCAATATATTTAGCCATAATTAAAAATATTTAAAAGAATATTTCTAATTATAGAGAGTTGAATTTAAAGTAATCTTAAATAAAATAAAATATCTTTTAATTAGAATTTTTATCGTCAAGCCTTTTTATGGGATATTTAATTAATTCCTTTTTGAGATTTTTTAAAAGTTTATTGTAATTCAAAATTGTAAATTTTCTAGTGAAGGAATAATGCCATTTCATTGAATTAAAAAAAAACTTGCTAATTCATTATTAATAAAATTATAATACTTATTACGGTCATTCAGACCATACATAATTTAAATAAGGACAAATTTTTTCATGAGCTTAAGAGTTGGCCAAGAAGCACCAGACTTTAGTGCTACAGCAGTATATGATCAAGAGTTTAAGGAGATTACACTTTCAGGTCTAAGAGGTAAATGGGTTGTTTTATTCTTTTACCCACTAGATTTTACATTTGTATGTCCAACTGAAATCACTGCATTTAGTGATAGATACCAAGATTTCTCGGCACTTAATACGGAAATACTTGGGGTATCAGTTGATAGCAAACACTGTCATTTGGCTTGGATACAAACTCCAAGAAATGAAGGTGGTATAGGTGATATTAACTATCCATTAGTTTCTGACTTAAAAAGAGAAATTTGCCAGGCGTACAATGTTCTAAATGATGATGGGGAGGCTGATAGAGGTTTATTTCTTATCAATCCCGAAGGAGTAGTTATGCATACTACTGTTAACAAGGCTCCTGTAGGAAGAAATGTTGATGAAACACTAAGGATTCTTCAAGGCTATCAATACGTTGCGGCAAACCCAGATGAAGTATGTCCAGCAAACTGGACCCCAGGCGAGAAAACAATGTTAGAGGACCCCAAAGGTAGTAAGGAATATTTTTCTGCGCTATAGAAGGAATAGAATCATTTAGGTAAGTATTGAGTAATAAATAATTATAAAAAAATAAAAAATAAATATATTCAAAAAGGGAATAAAATCCCCTTTTTGGGGTTTGGGCACAATCCAATCGCTTAAATTATTTTTATATGATATGAAGGACCACGTATAGAAAGAAATTTCTATGGCAACTAGGATAAAAAGATTAATTAAATTTAAGTCATTTAAACCAAAATATCTATAAATATGAAACTGATCATCAACACTAATGTTATTAATTTGAAGATGCCAAAGATAGAGAGAAATCAAAATAAAATTTACCAATATTATTTTTTTTAACAAAAACCTAGATTTCTTAAAAATTAATAAGATAGAAATTAAAAATATAAAAAAACTTAACTGTTGAATATTCGGTTTTAGTACATTAATTTCTTCAAGAAATAAATTAAATATAAGATCAAAATTTATATAAATATAATCAGCTATTAAGTATGAGAGAACTATTAAATTTATTGCTACAAAGAATAATAATCTTTTTCCTTTAATTATTTTTATACTATGAATTT
The DNA here is from genome assembly GCF_017696275.1 of Prochlorococcus marinus XMU1405. Classification (NCBI taxonomy): domain Bacteria; kingdom Bacillati; phylum Cyanobacteriota; class Cyanophyceae; order Synechococcales; family Prochlorococcaceae; genus Prochlorococcus; species Prochlorococcus marinus. The sequence goes on from NZ_JAAORF010000002.1 coordinate 248,813, forward strand.
TTTTCTTATTAAAATCATAGCTTGTGTAGTTTTTTAAAGAGTATAAACATACTAAAGATGGACATATTGCACCGCTCAAATAGTAAAGGATTGAATAAAAGGAAATATCATTAATATTGAATGAATACAAATTAAACCATTGTTTTTGTACAAATGGAAGAATAAGTAAAAATGAGAGTGTAACTAATAACTTCGTTGTAGTGTTTTTAATTATCAAGAAAATATTTTTTTAATTTAAAACAATTAAATCAAACTTTCAACAATTTAGAAGTTGTTAATTTAAAAACTTTTTTATCTATAGTTTCTTGATTTAAAAGTATATCAACTAATTTATCTAGTAGGACTCTATTTTTTTTCAATATTTTTATTGAATTATTTAATGAAATTTTAGAAATATTTATGATTTCATTATCTATTCTAGAACTGGTATTTTCTGCTATAAGAGGCTTTCTTCTAAATAATCCATCTCCTAAATACATTTCATTATTATCAGAATCCATTGAAATTGGACCAATAATTGAAAATCCATATTTTGTAACCATTTCCCTTACTATATTAGTCGCATAAGAGATATCATTTAGGGAGCATTGTGTAATTTCACTTTCACCAAAAACTATCGTTTCTGCTGCTCTTCCAGCTAGAGCAATTTCAATTTTTGAAAATAATAATTTTTTTGAAATCAAGCCACTAGAAATTACATCCTCGTCGGGACATATTTTTGTGTATCCTCCTATAGATCCAGATCTAGGCAAAATTGTAATTTTATCAACTGATTCAATTCCATTTCTCACGGCAGATACAATAGCTCTGCCTACTTCGTTATAAGCAATTATTTTTTTCATATTTGGAGAAGTTATTAACGAACTTCTTAGGCCAATGGTAATTTTATCGAGAGCATTTTCTATATGAAGATCACTGATTAATTTTGATTCATCTCTTGCGCAGTGAATAGCACTCTCGTTCATTAAATTTGCAAGATCTGCTCCCGAAAATCCAACTGTTCTAGAAGCCCAATATCCTAAATCAACTTCAGTTGAAAGTGGTTTGGAAAGTGAGTGAACTGAAAGAATTTTTTTTCTTCCATCTAAATCTGGAAGCATTACTTCAATTTTTCTATCAAATCTACCTGGTCTTAATAATGCTGCATCCAAAATATCTGGTCTATTTGTTGCTGCTAAAACAATAATCCCGGAATTATCAGCAAAACCATCTAATTCAGTTAGAAGCTGATTAAGGGTTTGTTCTCTTTCATCATTTCCACCTCCAATCCCAGATCCTCTTTGCCTACCAATAGAATCAATTTCATCAATGAAGATTATACAAGGAGATTTTTCCTTAGCCTTAGAGAATAGATCCCGAACTCGGCTAGCGCCTACACCAACAAAGAGTTCTACAAACTCTGATGCTGATATTGAGAGAAAGGGCACTCCTGATTCACCAGCTATTGCTTTAGCTAATAATGTTTTACCTGTTCCTGGTGGGCCAATAAGAAGAACTCCCTTAGGAACTTTTGCACCAAGATTTTCAAATTTCTTTGGTTCTTTCAAAAATGTTATTACCTCTTTTAATTCCTCAGCAGCTTCAGGGACTCCAGCTACATCATCGAATCTCGTTTCCACATCATCAATAGTTACAAATTTAGCTTTATTTTTGGTAAAACCAAAAGCTCTGGAAGCCAATTTTGATGTACTCCTTAAGATTAAGACTATAGCTAATATGAAAATCAGGAAAAGACTTATTGAAGCAAATGAATTAGCAGCTGAGGCTTCTTTTCTACTATTGTTAATAGTTAAATCCACCTTATTTTCAGTGGCCTTTTCAAGTATTAATTGATCGTTGTAAAGGATAGGTATTTTAAATTTATCGCCATTTTTATACAGAACATCAATCTCTCTTTGCCTAGGATAGAAAAATATTGATTCTATTTTCCCTGTCTCTATATCTTCTAGAAGATCCGAATAACTTGATTTAGAATCTGAATATGAGAGTTTTGATCTAAACACTAATCTTTATAAGTGATTAATAAAGCATATATGCTTATTTAAAAAATTGAAGTATATAAACAAAATATACTCAAAAGTTTTGGAGATAACCAGTTAAAGGTTATATTATTATATGGAAATAAAGAAACAGAATGGCTGTACCAAAGAAGAAAAAATCGAAGAGCAAAAGGAATCAAAGACATGCTGTCTGGAAAGGTAAAGCGGCAATAGCTGCTCAAAAAGCTATATCTCTAGGTAAATCAGTTTTAACTGGGAAAGCTCAAGGTTTTGTTTATCCTATTGAAGAAGAAGAAGAAGAAGAATAGCTATTAAGAGCCTAATTTAAATGCCTCAAGTATAACGGCATAAATTGCACCAATTCTTAATTTATCAACTACGGTCCATAGATAATAAAATTTTGAACTCGCGGTAGGTTTAATTCTTATAATAATTTCAATAAAAACAATAATTATTGGGACCATAATTAACTCATTTTTACCTTCAGAGATAAATTTTGTAAGAAAATTTGCGAACAAAAAATAACCTGTCAAAACAGAAATTAGTCCAATAGATTTTGTCCTCCAAGTATCACTTAGAAAACCAAAAAATAAATTATTTAACTGGTAGGTGATTCTTGAAAAATTAGTTTTTTGCATTACTAAAAGAGACTAAGTAATCACTTAGAAAACTATAGTTAACATATGATTTTTTTAGTTTAGGGCCTTTAATTACGTTTGCCACATTATTCTCATCACCAAGACTGTCTAAAATACAATCCAATTTAATATTTTCCTCAAGAACAATTGGGATATTTGAAGGGACAAAAATTGTAGGCAAGTTAGCCGCCATGGAAGATTTCAATCCTGGAATGGAGTCTTCAAAAACAATTGAGTTGTTTTTGTTTATACCACTTAATTGGATTGCCTTTAAATATGGCAATGGATTTGGTTTCTTTAATTCAACGTCTTCGCTTGAAATAATGAACTCAAAAGGGTTGAAGCCATTAAAAAGATAATCAACAAGTAGATTGACTTGAATTCTTGAACTTGAAGTAACAATAAATTGTCTTACTTTTTTTCTATGTAATTCTTTTATTAATCTAAAAACACCAGTTTTTAAACTAACGCAATTTTTTTTTATAATTTCTAAATAATGAAACTGCTTTGTTTCATGAATTTTGAGAATTAAATCTTCTGAGAAATTATCACTATTAGATTTAGCGTAATAAGCAATCCTATTTTTGCCCCCATTTATCTTCAGAAGTTTTATATATGTATTAGTATCCCAATTCCAATCAATACCAAGGTCATTAAAAGCATTATTAAAAGCAGGCAAATGGGCCTCTAATTCAGTATTTGCGATAGTACCATCTAAATCCCAATAAACACCCTCAAGATAGTTCACTAAAAAGAATTTCTTTTATCTACGGTAAAATACAAGAGCAATTATTGCTGGTCCTGCTAACGCAACTACAGCCAAAGGAATAAGTGTTGCCATGATTAATGAATATGTTTTGTGATACTATTTTTACAAATAAATGACGAAACTGTACTGATACGTTACAAGATTGAATTAAATTATGAAATCATGGACATGTATAGAAAATTGTGGAGCTTGTTGTAAATTCGACTTGAATGAAAGAAGCGATTTGGCTAACAAACTTAACAAAGAAGATATAGCCTTGATTAATTCGATGACGGCTAAAGACGGTTGGTGTAAAAATCTGGACAGAGAAAATAAAAAATGCTTAATTTATGAAACCAGACCACATTTTTGCAGGGTAAGTGAATTTTCAACTTCATTTAAAGGATATTTGAAATCTGGCGATAAATTTTTAATAGATTGCTGCAAACAACATATTTCATCAAATTATGGATACCAAAGTAAAGAGATGAAAACTTTTAGAATTGCTGTTTCAGGAAAATGAATAGTAAATTAGAAAAAAAAGAAAACAATCTAGAAAAAAGTTTTTTTTCAATATTTATAACGACATTTACAACAATTTTTATTGCTGAACTTGGCGATAAAACTCAAATAGCCACATTAATGCTTTCTGCTGAATCGGGCAGGCCAATAGTCGTTTTTCTTGGAAGTTCTCTAGCATTAATAAGCTCTAGCATAGTAGGGGTTCTTATTGGTAAGTGGGTATCAAAAAAAATATCTCCTAGCAAATTTGCTTTATCTACTGGTACTTTAATGATATTGATAAGTATATTTTTAGCTTATGAAACATTTAAAAATTATTTATAAATGGTTTTAAGTTTATTACTATCAACATTTATAACCGTTTTCATAGCTGAATTAGGTGACAAAACTCAATTAGCTACTTTAACTATAAGTGGCACTTCAAATAAACCATTAGCAGTTTTTCTAGGATCTTCTTCAGCACTTGTTTTTGCAAGTTTACTAGGAGCTTTAACAGGTGGTTCTATTTCAAGTTTTTTACCCGAAGTAGTTCTTAAGTCAATAGCGTCCATTACATTTTTTATCATTGGTATAAGGCTTTTTATCAACTCTTTCACCATCGAAAAAGAAGAAAAAGAAGAGAAAGAAAATAATTAGTTTTAAGCTTGGATAATAAGGTGTAATAATGAAGTGTATACCCCTAAATTAATTTATAATTTCATTTAGATCATGTTCACATCATCTTCAATAATTGATAATCTTAATCAGTCAGAAGGGTTAGAATATAAAAAATTATGCAGATTATTAAAAATAACAAAAAAATCTGATAAGGATAAATTAGATATTGCTTTAACAGCTCTAGAAAAACTTGAAATAATTAATAAAAATGAAAATGATGAATATACTTACATAAAGGATAATGATCATCTTGTCGCCAAAATAAGATGCAGTAGCAAAGGCTATTGCTTTGCTGTAAGAGGAAAAGACAAAGAAGATATCTACATTAAAGAAAATCTACTTAACTATGCATGGAATGGAGATAAAGTTTTAGTAAGGATAATTAAAGAGGGATATAGAAGAAGATCACCTGAAGGAATAGTTGATTGTATTCTTGAAAGATCAAATCAAATACTTCTTTCTAAAGTAGAAATAATAAACAATGATGTATATGCAATCCCAATAGACGATAGGATCCTTTCTAAAATTAAACTTCCAAAAGAAAATAAAAAATACACATTCAAACCAGACAATAAGAATATAGTAAAAGTTGAGATTGATAGATTTCCAATAGGTCAAGAAGAAGGACTAGGTCATGTGATACAAGAACTAAAACTTAACAATAATGAGGAATATGATACAGACTTTGTTTTATCTAAAAGCAATATCGTTAATTCATATAATTTAAATCATATTGAATCAAAAAAAATAGAACAAAGGGAGAGGATAGACCTTACAGATAAAAACTCTTATTTATTCAAAAGTTGGAATTCTAATAATTCTCCAATGCTCCCAATGATTCAAATAGATCAGGGGGAAAATAAAAGTACTAAATTATGGATACATACAAATAACCTTGCTGAAAGAGTAGACCTAAATAGTAAAAAATCTCTAGAAATATTATTTAAAGGGTTTGAATCATTACCGTTATTAAATGATTGGCAAAACTACCTTAGTGAAGCCATAAGAAATGATTCTGAATTTAAAGTTGGTAAAAAGAATGAAGCGATAAGCCTCTGTCTGCATTTAAATAGTGATAATGAAATAATTGATTGGTCATTCCATCTTACTTTAGTAAAATGCACTCTTAACGTTGGTAGTGATCATACTGAAGCGCTTCTATCTAGAAAGAGTAAATCAAGGATAATATCTCGGGTATTAAAACCAATAAAGGAATATATAGACGATTTAGATAAAATACTTGAAATTTCATGTTCATTCAGACAAAAACATCTTTTGGAGGGCAAGGTTGAAATTCCTGCACCACTTAATAAAATTGAGTCACTTGAAGAATTTTTTATTCACAATCCAGCTGAATATTCAAAAGGATATTTTGAATCATTAAATAAGGAAGATTGCCAAACTTATCTTTCACCAATACTATATGAAGCTAATTTAATATGGTTCAAACATTCAAATCAATATGGCTTAAAAAGCGCCGGACATCTCTCAAATGGAATAGATTATGTTAATGCAAATGAAATCATCAAATATTCAGAATTTATTGATAATGATATAGAGCTTAATGAAGATGGCAATTTGACATTTAGTCAAGTAATTAAATTATGTGGCGATGATAATAAAAAAAGAATCTTACATAAACTTCTAATTAATGAATTTAAGGACAATGAAATAAGGTTGATATCTAAAAATCCTGATAATGATGAATCAGAAAAATTATTTATTTCTCCATGGACAATTCCTGGATTTGACTTTACTAATCTTATTAACCAGTACTGTATTTTTAATATGATAATAAATGGTAAGAAATCAAAGAAAAATAATATTGATGCAATCAATATATCGGAAAGTAATTCATTAGACCTAGTAAATTGGGATATATTTAATTCATCAATTTCAAAAAATCTAGAAATATTATTTAACAAGTTTGTGATAGATAAACTTAATGAATTCAAGTACAAAGTTAACCAATATAAATCTAATATGATAAATATAAAAAAAGTAAGAAAAGCAGAAAAATTACTAGGTAATATTTATAGTGGGTTTATTTTATCAGTGCAAACATATGGTTTCTTTGTTGAGATATCAGAACTAAATGTAGAAGGTTTAGTACACGTAAGCACTCTTAATAATGATTGGTATGAATACAGGTCAAGGCAAAATCTATTGATTGGAAGAAAATCTAAAAAATCATATAAAGTTGGAGATGCAATAGAAATAAAAATAATAAAAGTCGATATTCTTAAATATCAAATTGATTTAGAATTAAGTTAAATAAATTTTCACAAAATATATTATGGAAATATTAACCAAAAAAATTTAAGATAACTTTTTACAATTATGTTTAAGAAAAAATATCTACTATTAACTCTTTTTTTAATAATAATTTTTCAAATTTTATTATATACAAATAATAATCAGAAGACTTCATTTAGATACTTTAAATGGACCCTCCAGGAAGTAAGTATAGGTAAGTTAATCAGTATTTCGTTTTTTTCTGGTTTATTTGTAAGCACTTTATTAAATACAACAATTACTAGTACTAGTTTTAGAAAAAAAACTTTCGAAAATGTGGAAGATGTTTTTGTACCTAATAATAATGAGGAAGAAATGGAACCAAACGTTGAGATGCCGCCACAAAGGGATATTAGAGAAACTCAACCAACAATTTCTGTTAATTACAGAGTAGTCAAAAATGTTAATGATAATAATTTAAATAAAAATCAAAGTTATTCAAATCAAGATATTAAGGATGACTGGGATAATGCTGATAATGATTGGTAGAAAAATAAATTAATTAAAAAATGTTTTTTTTAATTTATAATAAGATAAATTGTATTTTTTATGGAAGAAAATTTAGACAAAAATAATGAAGTAAATGATGAAATATCTGACAACACTACTAAATCAAACTCAGAGGAAATAAAAGGACCTAAATCAGAAAAAGTTAACAATATAGATTTAAATAATGGTGATTCTGCTACTAAAGTTGTTAAAAATAATGAAATTAATACCTCCGAAAAACCTATAACAAAACCAAAAAAAGAACTCCCAATAGAGAAAAAGCCTTTCCAAGAATTTATTAACATGCACCTAATTCCTTCACTTACTGAGGAAATTAATCAAAGAGGATTAGAAATAAACAATATTAACCTCACTAACACAAATAGACCTATTGCTGGAGATAAATGTTGGGTGATAAATTGTGAAATTAAAGATACATGCAACTTTTGGTTATCCTTTGAGAAGGATGACATTAGTTCATTAAAAAGTATTTCTTTATCAAAACCTAATCAACAACCCAGTATTATTGAATCCTTTCTTATTGACGAAAAAAGAATTACCCTAAAATTAATAATTTCAAGAGTACTCCAAAGATTGAATGGTCAAAAGTTAATAGGAGTTAATTAGAAAAACAATAACACCAAGTTAACTTTTCCCTCGAAAATACAAATCATAGTAAATAATAGTATTAATAAACCGATTAAAAAATGGCTCAATCAACTGTTGAATCAAAAAATAAAAAAGATATTAATAATGGAAAGATACCAGCAAAAGAAACAATTTTGTCCCCAAGATTCTATACAACAGACTTTGAGGCTATGGAAAATATGGATTTATCAATAAACGAGGAGGAATTGGAAGCTATATGTGAGGAATTTAGGAAAGATTACAATAGACATCATTTTGTAAGAAATAGTGAATTTGAGGGTGCTGCAGAAAAATTAGATCCTGAGACAAGAGAGCTTTTTGTTGATTTTCTCGAGGGAAGTTGTACATCAGAATTTTCAGGTTTTTTACTTTATAAGGAACTTAGTAAGAGAATTAAAGTCAAAAACCCTCTACTTGCTGAATGTTTTGCACATATGGCCAGAGATGAAGCAAGACATGCAGGTTTTTTAAATAAATCTATGAGTGACTTTGGACTTCAGTTAGATTTAGGTTTTTTAACAGCCAATAAAGATTACACTTATTTCCCACCAAGAAGTATCTTTTACGCTACTTATTTATCCGAAAAAATAGGTTATTGGAGATATATAGCAATTTATAGGCATCTCGAAAAGAACCCTGATAGCAAAATTTTTCCACTATTTAATTACTTTGAAAATTGGTGTCAAGATGAAAATAGACATGGGGATTTCTTTGACGCATTAATGAAAGCACAGCCACGTACTGTTAAATCTTTAAGCCAAAAAATTACCATTGGCGGCTCTACTTTTACACACCCATTATTTGACTATTTCCATAGGTTTAGATATTTTTTGAATAATCTTCCATTAACATCCAAGTTATGGTCTAGGTTCTTTCTATTAGCTGTATTTGCAACTATGTATGCAAGGGATTTGGGAATTAAAAAAGATTTCTACAGTTCTTTAGGTTTAGATGCCAGAGATTACGACCAGTTTGTTATTAATAAAACAAATGAAACTGCAGCAAGAGTTTTCCCTGTAGTAATGGACGTTTATGATAAATCTTTTTATGGAAGATTAGATAAAATAGTAGAGAATAATAAGGTTCTTTCCTATATTGCAAAAAGTGATGGAAATAAAGTATCTAAAACTTTTAAAAAATTACCTAAATATTTATCAAACGGTTACCAGTTATTAAGACTATACTTATTAAAACCTCTAGATAGCAAAGATTTCCAACCTTCGATTAGATAATCTTTAATACAGAGAAGATTTATTGACTCATATGCTTTCGTCACAAATCAAATCAAATGAAATCGCTTTTGGTAGTTGCAATAAAGAATTATTAGAAGAAATTATTTTCTACGGCATTGGACTTGGTGCTGATTTTGTAGAAATATTTATTGAGAATACTGACAACTCAAGCGTATTAGCGGAAGAAGATTTTATTACAAGTGTAAGTCCATCGTTTGGAAGAGGTGCTGGCATTAGAATCTTCAAGGGGAAAAAGGATGGATTTGTAAGTACAAATGATTTAACAAAGCATGGCTTGATGAGATCGGTATCTCAGGCTATTGAGATGTTAGACATAACACACAACAAAACAGAAGTATTTAACGGTTTAAATAAACATAGAGACTATAGTTTATCCAAGAAAAAATGGATTAATGACGTCCCATCTATTCATGAGATAAGTGAAAAACTTCTAGTCAGCACAAAGTCTTTAAAAAAAAATAATAAAATTATAACTAGAAAAGGAAGTTATTCAAGAAATCTTCAAGAAGTAATTATAGCCTCCAGTGACGGAACTTATGTCTCAGATATTAGATTGCATCAAACAGTTGGTCTCAACGTAATTGCAAGTGATGCCCAATATAGATCTAGTGCAAGTAGAAGATTTGGATCGTCAGGAATGCCTAATGAATTCAGATTATGGGATCACGAAAAAGCAGTTAATGATGTGTTTGAAAGTTCAATGAACATGTTGTATGCAGATTATGTTGATGCAGGACAAATGCCTGTTGTTTTAGCTAATAAATTTGGTGGCGTTATATTCCATGAAGCGTGTGGTCATTTACTTGAAACTACTCAAATAGAGAGAGGAACAACACCATTTGAGAATAAATTGAATGAAAAAATTGCACATGAATCTGTAACAGCAATAGATGAAGGGATATCAGAAGGATCCTTCGGTTCATTATCAGTTGATGATGAAGGTATGGAACCCGAAAAATCAGTTCTTATAAAAGATGGAATTTTAAAAAAATTCATATCCGACAGGGCAGGTGAATTAAGAACTGGCCATAAAAGAACAGGAAGTGGAAGAAGACAAAATTATTCTTTTGCTGCAGCTTCAAGAATGAGAAATACTTATATAGCTAAAGGTGAGCACTCGAAAGAGGATTTAATCAATAGTATTAGTGAAGGTCTTTACTGCAAATCAATGGGTGGTGGCAGTGTTGGTGCTACAGGACAATTTAATTTTGCGGTAGAAGAAGGATATCTTATTAAAAATGGGAAATTAACTAGTCCAGTAAAGGGAGCAACATTGATCGGTGATGCTAAAGAAGTTATGCCAAAAATATCAATGTGCGGAAATGATCTCGAATTAGCTCCTGGATTCTGTGGATCCATTAGTGGAAGTGTCAACGTAACTGTTGGCCAACCTCATATTAAGGTTGATTCAATCACTGTTGGCGGAAGATAGGAAATGAATTCAAAAGAAATCACAACTCAAATCTCCAAAGCTGCAGATTTCCTAAATCTTAAAAAATGGGATTATGGAGCAAGCTTTTCTAATGATTATTCTGTGCAAGTAGATAAAGGAGAAGCTAAACAACTTAAGGCATCACAAAAGCAAATTCTAACTATAAGAGTTTGGAATCAATCTAATCTAGTTGGTATTACTACAACAAGTGATATTAGTGAATCTGGTATTAAAAAGGCTCTTAAGCAAGCAAATATAGCTTCTGATTTCGGCAATAAGAATGAATCTACAGAATTTTCACCACTAGCGAAGGATACTATTAAAGTTAAGGAAGTTAAAAAAAGAAATCCTGTTGGAATCAAAAAATTACTTACACTTTTAAGAGAAGCGGAAGTAAGACTAATAGAAAGTCATGAATCCATAAAATCTGTTCCATATAATGGTTTATCTGAGAGTTTCTTTGAGAGAGTTTATGCAAATAGTGAGGGTGCCTTTCGAAGTTATTCCAAAAGTCAAGCAGCACTATATTTATATGCAAGAGCAGAAGAGAAAAATAAGAAGCCACGAAGTTCAGGTTCCGTAAAACTTGGATATGGAGCTGATGATATAGATATAGATTCCTGTATTAAAGAAGCTTCAAATAAAACAATTTCTCATTTAAATTATTCATCTATTAAAACAGGTAAATTTTTAATATGTTTTTCCCCAGAGTCTTTTTTAACTATTATTAACGCCTTTAGCTCAATGTTTAATGCTAGAAGCATCATAGATGGAGTGAGCTTATCTAATAAAAATTCAATCGGAGAGAAACTATCTACAGAAGCACTTAATATTTATGATGATGGCCTTCACGAAAAAAATATTTCTTCAACACCATTTGATGGAGAGGGAACCCCAACCAAAAGACTATGTCTAATTAACAGAGGGAGAATTGAAAATTTTATACATTCTGAATCAACTGCAAGAATATTTAAAACTACTCCCACTGGGCACGCTGGACTAGGATCAAAAGTATCAGTATCTCCTGATTGGATCGTAGTTGAAAAATCAGAAGAAAACTTTGATCTAAAAACATCACTAGATCACTCTACTTATGAGGGAGAATTTGTTTATATAGAAGAGTTAAATGCAATCCATGCAGGTGTCAGAGCAAGTCAAGGTTCATTTTCTCTTCCATTTGATGGATGGCTCTACAAAAACGGTAAAAAAATATCAATAGAATCTGCCACTGTAGCAGGGGATATCAAACATCTTTTGAAAAATATAGTAAATATTGAATCAAGCCAGGAGGTAACAACTAGTGGAATTTCTCCACATATATGGGTAGATGAATTATCAATAACTGGTGACGCGTGAGAATTATATTCTGGGGGACACCTGAATATTCAATTCCTAGTCTTGATATTTTTATTAAATCTAAGCACGAGGTAATTGCAGTAGTTAGCCAACCAGATAAGAAGAGATCTAGAGGAAATAAATTAATAGCCTCACCTGTAAAAAGCATTGCTGAAAAAGAATCTATAAAAATTTATACTCCAGAAAAAATCAGGGGCAATATAGATTTTATAAATGAACTTAAATCACATTCTTGTGATTTATTTATTGTTATAGCTTACGGGAAAATTTTACCAAAAGAGATATTAGAAATTCCAAAATATGGTTGTTGGAACGCACATGCTTCATTACTTCCAAGATGGCGTGGTGCCGCCCCAATTCAATGGTCTCTAATAAAAGGCGATGAATTTACTGGTGTAGGAATTATGAAAATGAATGAAGGACTAGATACTGGCGACTTATTATTGGAAGAAAAAATTAAAATTGGTAATGACGATAATTTAAATATACTATCTGAAAAACTTAGTATTTTATCTGCAAAATTATATTTAAATGCTACATCTTTAATCGAGGAAAATATTTATAAAAATACTAATTCAAAATTAACAAAACAAAATTCCCTTGGCAGAAAAATTACCTACGCAAGAATGATTGAAAAATCAGACTTTAGAGTTGATTGGGGTAATGAAGCAATAGAAATTTCTCAAAAAATAAAAGGATTATATCCAAGAGCAAATACAACTTTTAGAGGTAAGAACCTAAAAATACTTAAAATCAAAGTTTTGAGTAGTGATGAAATTAAAAATGAAAAATACTTTTTCATGAGCAATTATTCAAGACCAGGTATTATTCTTGCTGTAATAGAAAATGAAGGAATAGTAATTTCAACTAAAACTGATCCGATTATTTTGTTAGAAGCAAAACTTGAAGGCAAAAACATTTCTAGCAAAAAGCAATTGATTCAACAGTTAAATCCATCAGCAGGAGAATATCTCTCAGATTAAGTTTTAGATTCTTTTTTAGAGAATCCCCAAATGAAAGCAAAAAGAATCAAAAAATAAAAATAATAATCTGGAAGAATAGATTCTTTAATTAACGTATTTAGTAAAAGTTTAATCCCAACTATTAAAATTGCTACGTAACCAGCTGTTTCTAATCTAGAAAATATATCCAGAAGTTTTAGAAAAATCCCCGATGTAAATCTTAAGGCTAATACTCCAATCACTGCTCCAAATATAATTAATATGTATTGATCACTTATAGCTACTGCAGTAGTGATACTGTCTATAGAAAAAGCAAAATCAGTAATTGAAAGAAGCGCTACAACCCTTAAAAACCTAAAATTATTTTTATTATTATCTGTCCCATTTTCAGCGTTTTCTATATCTGAATTTATAAAAACATTAGAGAAGAATAAATAAATTAAATAAAAACCAGCAAAAACTCTAATGAAAATAAACTTTAGAAGAACATTAGATAATATGATTAGGATAATTCTAAATAATAAAGATATTGTTATACCAATATTTAAGGCTCTTGACCTTAATTCTGAACTATCAAGGGATTTAGTAAGAGAAGCTAGTGCTACAGCATTATCTGCCGATAATAATAATTCTAGAGCAATTAATATTGGTAAAAGTGTAAAGATTTCGTACCAACTGTCTACCTGATCAAGTGTCGGTATAAAAGAATTTATTGCGGCTGAATCCATCAAATATTATTCACAATCGGTATAAAATCTAATATAATGTATCGGATATTTGTAATCAAGATTGATAGTTATAAATGAGTTTAAATACTTTAGTTGATTATATTTCGAACTCACAAATTACTTCTGAATTAATAAAAAGAATTTCAAAAAATAATGAATTAAATATTGTTGGTTCAAGTAGATATGCAAAATCAATAATACTAGATAGCATCGCAAAAAAAGATGAAAAAAATATATTATTAATTTGTCCTAATGTAGAAATTGCCTACAAATGGATTGGTTATTTTGAAAGTATAAATGATAAAACAGTTTTATATTATCCTCCAACAGAACATCTACCATACTCATCAATTAATAAATCCAAAGAGATTGAATTTAGTCAGCTTACTGTTTTATCCAAATTAATAAAAAAAGAGAAAAATGAACTTAATATTGTTATATCAACTGAGAGATCACTACAACCTCATCTAATAAATAAAAACCTATTAATTGAAAACAAGTTAGATTTGCAAAAAGGGGTTCAAATCGAGATTCAAGAATTAGCAAATAAACTTACTTTGCTTGGCTATACGAAGGATAATGTAACTTCAACTGAAGGATTCTGGAGTAGGAGAGGGGAAATAATAGATATTTATCCTGTCAATAATGAGTTTCCTATAAGATTAGAATTTTTTGATAATGTAATTGAGAAAATAAGAGAATATGATCCCCATACACAGAAAACATTAGAAAGTATTACTAATATTGAAATAATACAAGCTGGATTTGATTTACTAATAAGAGATAAGTTAAATAATTTATCTAAGAACAATCTTTTTAATTCAGAAGATATAAATAAAAATAATCTTGATCGTTATTTAGGAATAATTGAAGAACAACCCTCAAACATAATAGATTTTATAAAAAAGGAAACAATTCTTGTAATTGATGAATTAGAAGATTGTAAAAAATTTGCAAATAATTGGTATCTTGATTCAGAAAGTAATTTTGATAATTGTACGTATGAATTAAATGAGAACCTTAAAAATAATGACATTAATTTAGAGCCCAAACCTAATTTGCATTTAAAGTTTGATGAAATATTAAATTCACTAGGAAATTTTAATTTAATAAAATTTTATGAATTTGAATCTAAAATCAATATTGATAATAGATTTTTGTTAAACGATAAAAGATTAAATTCATACTCTAAAAATGTAGGGAAATTATCCAATGATATAAATAAAAATATAAAAAATAATGAAAAAGTATGGATATTATCAGCACAACCATTGAGGACAAAAACATTACTTTTTGAGCACGAATGTAATTCAAACTTCTTAAACAATCCTAATGATATTGATGAAGCATATAAATCAATTAATAATTCAACTCCTCTAATTTTAAAAAATAAGAACAATTACGAAATAGAGGGGTTTTATCTTCCGATATGGAAAGTTGTCCTGATAACTGACAAAGAATTATTTTCACAACAATCTCTTTTTAATAATGTATTCATAAGAAGAAAAAAAAGAAGTGTCAATTCAAATATAAACGTAAATAAAATTAGTCCCGGTGATTTTATAGTTCATAAAAATCATGGAATAGGAAAATTTTTAAAAATAGAAAAAATAAATATAACTGGAGATTCAAGAGATTATTTAGTCATTCAGTATCAAGATGGAAAGATAAGTGTTGCCGCTGATCAACTTGGTAGTGTTAACAGATATAGATCAAGCGGAAAAATAATGCCGAAAATAAATAAATTAGGAGGGACAGAATGGGAAAAAATAAAAGAAAAAAATAAGAAACAAATCAAAAAAGTTGCTGTCGATATTTTAAAACTTTATGCAAAGAGAGAAAAATTAAAGGGTTACATTTACCCAGAAGATGGTCCTTGGCAAGATGAATTAGAGGAATCATTCCCTTATCAACCAACACCTGACCAAATTACTGCTGTAGAAGAAATAAAATCTGATATGGAAAGCGATAAGCCAATGGACAGGCTAGTTTGTGGAGATGTAGGATTTGGCAAAACAGAAGTAGCTGTTCGGGCTATTTTTAAGGCTATTACATCAGGCAAACAGGTAGTATTACTAGCACCTACAACAATTCTAGCTCAGCAACATTGGAGAACAATAAGTAATAGATTTTCACCTTACCCAATAAAAGTATCATTACTCAATAGGTTCAAAACCGTTAATGAAAGAAAGGAAATCTATGCAGGTTTGAAAAATAACAAAATTGATTTAGTTGTAGCAACGCACCAAATTTTAGGAAAAGAAATAGAAATTAAAAACTTAGGATTACTAGTTATTGATGAAGAACAAAGATTTGGAGTAAGGCAAAAGGAGAAAATAAAAAAAATCAAAACCAACATAGACGTTTTAACTCTCTCGGCAACTCCAATTCCAAGAACTCTTTATATGAGCTTATCTGGACTAAGACAAATGAGCTTACTAAACACTCCTCCACCATCAAGAAGATCAATAAAAACATATTTATCTGAAATAGATATGGATGTTATCAGAACTGCAATTAATCAAGAACTTGATAGGGGAGGTCAAATTTTTTATGTTCTTCCAAGAATTTCTGATATAGATCAAGCAGTAAACAAATTAAAAAATATGTTTCCCAGCTTAAAATTTATTGTTGCTCATGGGCAAATGAACGAAACAGAGCTTGAAAATGCAATGATTGCTTTTAATAATGGAGAAATAGATCTAATGATATGCACAACGATAATTGAAAGTGGATTAGACATCCCTAAAGTAAATACAATCATTATTGAAGATTCTCACAAATTTGGCCTCTCACAACTATATCAACTTAGAGGAAGAGTTGGTAGAAGCGGTGTACAAGCACATGCTTGGTTATTTTATCCAAATATAAATAAAATTAATGATGCTGCAAAACAAAGATTGAAAGCGATAAAAGATTTTTCAGAACTAGGTAGTGGATACCAACTTGCAATGAAAGATATGGAAATAAGAGGTGTTGGTAGTTTACTAGGAGAAGAACAAAGTGGAAAGGTTAATGCTATTGGATATGATTTATATATAGAAATGCTCCATGAGGCTATTTCAGAAATCAGCGGGCAAGAAATACCTGAAGTTAATGACACTCAAATTGATCTACCAATAAATGCATTTATACCTGCAACATGGATATTAAACAGAGAAGAGAAGCTTGAAGCTTACAAATCTGTTACTGAATGTTCAAATAATGATGAATTAACTGAATTAGCTACAGATTGGGTTAATAGATATGGAAACATACCCAAACCTGTTGAATCCTTAATTATGATAATGAGACTAAAATTACTAGCTAAAAAATGTGGTTTTAATAAGATCAAGCTTAAAAAGCCAAACATCTTGATAGAGACAAAATTAAAAAATTCTACTTTTAAAATTCTTAAAAATTCATTGGCAAGTAGTGTTCAAAATAAATTTAATTTTAATGAAGGCGAACAATTTTCAATCATCACTATAAGGGGCTTAGGTGCAACTGAAATTCAAAATCAAATTGATCAACTAATGTTGTGGTTCGGGTCTTTTGAAATAGAAATAAAGAATTTCGATAAAGAACTTATTAAAAGAGATTAAATTATTAAATAATTATTTAAAATCCGCGAATCAGTTTGATTTCGGTTAGGTTTATAAAAATTTATTTATTTTATGGGTGAATATATAGACGTCGGAATCCAAACTTCGATTTTACCCTTATCAATTATTCTTTCATCAATTGTATTAGGCATATTTGCATTATTTGGAGAAGAAACTGAAAATGATGATGATGATTCTGATTCAGGAAGTGGTGGCCTAATGCAACCTATTTGAAATTATTTATAAACAATTTTTCTTGACTTTCTCTTAGAGACTTTAAATAACCTATTAAATGAACCTATCATTAAAATAAGAGCAGTAAAAGAAGATACAAATATAAAAATCACCAGAAATATCTCATAGAGATATGAAAAGAGATCAATCAATAATAAAAAAGATTTATTAAATGTCGAAGGTAGATTTTGTAACAGCAAATTTTTATTAGGAATTAAATAATTTACATAAACTAATAAAACACTCAAAATAAATAAAAAGAAAGCTTCAGTAAATAGTCTTCTTTTAGATTTTCTTCTTAAATTTAATTTTTTTTTAAAAATATATTTATCAGGTTTAATATTCAAATTTGGGATTTTTAAATCTGCCATAAAGCAAAGCTCAAAGAAAAAATTTGAATAACTCTGAAAAGAAATTAACCTATAGTATCGTGTTTGTATTTAAGATGCTAATTGCTCTTTATTCAGGATTTGTTAGTTCTTTTTTTTCTATATTTTCAAAAGGACTATAAAAATAAATAAAAGATGAAGAGAATAGAATTAAAGAGCAAATTGCAAGAAACGGTGGAATAAAGAAATTGAAAAAATTAACATTTTTATTTAACGAAAATTGTAATTTTTTTGGAATATTAGTAGGTTTATCTGTTTTTTTTATTCTTACTTTTGGCGATTCATTTAACTGATCAAAACAATTTATGGTATCTGAAAGCAATGAATTACCAATCTTTAGAGCTAAAGGCTTTACATTTGCTTTAGAGCTCTTGAGAACAATATTATGTATGTGGAGATTATCAGCTTTTATATCGATTAATTTAGACTCATATATTGGAATTTCGTTTTTGATTAAAAGATTTGAATAAATATAAAAAGCATCCATAATAGGTCCTAAATGTTCAATTTTACCTTCAATAAGTGGTTTATCAACTATAGTTAATTTCCATTGAGAAATTATAGATATTTGATCTTTATTTTCATTATTAGAATAATCTGGCAAGCCGATTATTTCGAGACTTACTGATGATTGATGAAATGACAATTTATTTTGCATCATATTAAAAATCGTATAAATAATTCTTCAACTTTTGATAACCCTGATTAGAAATACAAAAAGATAAAATAAGCAAAGATTTTATTATAATCTCACCATTTTCAGCTTGATTTAAAAGCTTTTTCACTCTCATACTTTCTACATTAAATCTCTCTTTAATCAACTCAATAAATCTCTTATTAAAATCATTCCAAATAATTGAATACTCTTTAATATCTTCATTAGATTTTAGTATCTCTCTGATATAAGGATATAAATATTTGGACATTTCAACGGTGATTTTGATTAAGGCATCGAATTCGTTTATTTTAATATTGTTGTTAACATAAGATTTTCTCAATGGATTATTATTCCTTAATTTCCAGATAGTAATTTTATTTGGTAGAACATCATTTAAATCAAGTCTATTTGATAAAGCGTAAAGGGATTGAATACCATTTAAATCAATAGTTTCTAGGATTAATAATAATAAATCAAGCTTCTCTATAGATTGTCTTGATACCTGATTTCCTTTAATTAAATCTGTAATTGTTCTTGATTAAGATATAAGAGAATTATAACAGAATTATTAATCAATTTTTTGAAATAAAAATGAATATAACTTATCTAGTTCTTCAATAGTTAGCATTCCATAACTCCATAATAATATTGGTAATGGAGTGTTATTTTTTATAGATAATTTTATACCAAGTTCAATAGTAGATTCATCTAAACCTAATACATTAAATAAATAAATTATCATTTCTCTATATAAATAATTTTTCATGAATTCTATTTAATACTTGAGTAAATGATAGATTTAGTCATTTGATTAAGGACTAATTTTCTTATAAAAAGAAATTTATTTAAAAGTAAAAATGAAAATTTCCTTATTGGAAATAAAAAAAAGTTTCGATTAGCAAAAATTGATATCAACGAGTCAGTTATAAAAATAGTGACAATAATATCTAAAATTCTGCTTGAAAAATACTTAAATTTAAATAATATCAATTGCAATTTAGTAATAGCAGTATTTTTATTAAAAAGATCATAAATAGTATTAACATCTCTCCAGCAAGTATTTAGACCCTGACCACCTACAGGATGAAATGTATGAAATGCATCTCCTAAAAAAACTAATTTTTTAAAATTTAAAACTGGTAAATTTAAGGATAATGAAACAGGAAAAATATTAAATTCGCCAATTATTTGGTCCAACTTAAATTCATTAGGCAAGATTGTTGATAAATTATCCATTAAAAAATTCTTATCAGAATTCAACCTTTCAATTGTCTTTGATGTACTAGAAGTCCAAATTACTTGATATAAGTTTTTTTCTAAAGGTAATAATGCAAGTGGGCCTTCTTTTCTAAAAATTTCATAAGCTCGTTTTTCACAATGACCTCTTAGAGAAACTTTAAAAGTTAAACAAGACTGACCATAGGATTTTTTTATATCAACAAAATCTATGAATTTTTTATCAAGTGAGTTTGCTCCTGATGAAAAGAATTGATAGTCAAATAATATTTTTTTACGTAACAATCTCTGAGGTGTTATAAAAAAAATATTTTCATAATTGTCAATCTCTTGAAAAAAAACATTCATGAGATCCGAATGTTTAATTACCCAGCCTATATTTTCGGCAGAACTTATATCATCATCTAAGTCAGAAGTTGATAAATTGGTGAAAGCAGAAGTTACGCTATCTGAAATTGAAAGGGTATCAAAGCCAAACAAAAATGGTTCTAATTTTTCCCAAAGTCTGAATTTAGATAAGATTTTTCTTGTTGAGTGAGTAATTGCATAAGTTTTATCTTTATCAATTAATCTATCTTTTGTTAATAAATCAGATAAAAAAATATTGCAATCAAATTTTGAAAGTGCAATTGAAAGCAATAAACCTGTAGGACCTGATCCAACAATTTTAAAATTCAATTTACTTTTCATCGTATTATATAAGCATCAACTATCCATTCAGATAAATATAGCAAATTTCCTCAAATGCTGGTCTTAATAAATAGGGGTACTCACCAACCCATAAGTTAATTTCAGGAAGCCAAGCATCGGTCAAATAAAAATCTCTGTCAAAATTACGGTTATCAGATGTTATTAAACATCTAATACTCGAACCAACCCTAATTTGACTATGCTTATTTTCCATAGGAAAACTTAATTTTTCCAAATAACCATCTTCATCTTCTAATTCAAGTACTAACCAAGTCCTTTTGTTTTCGATAACTTCTAATCGACCTTGCCTATTAGATTGTTCTCTTGAACTTTCAATCTTTTCTGTTTTATAAATATCTGATACATATCCATCAAATATAGAAAAAAATTTATATTTTCTTAATTTCAAGTTTTTTCTACTTGATTCAAGAATAGGGCCCCAGATGATATACAAAAAGAAACCTACACATAGGAATAACCAGAAATTATTAGTTTGATCTCCAGTCGAACTAATAATTAATGAGATAAATCCACCAATTGAAGAAACTATTACTCTTTGAAGAATTTTTCTAGGATTCCCCAAAGAGTATTTAAATTGACTTCCTGTACCAACTGCAGGAATAAGTTTTGAAATTTGACTTGAATTAATGGGAATTATCATTTTAAAAAATCAATTTTTCAAGTCCGTAAACTAAAGTTTCATAATTACCAACTTTTTTAATAGCCTGTAAAACTCCTGGCATATATGCCTTTCTATCAATAGTGTCATGTTTAATTGTGTAAGTTTCGCCTGGAGATCCCATAATTACTAACTGATGGGCGAGTAATCCTGGTAATCGTACAGAATGTATATTAATTCCTGAATCTCTGAGCCCACCGCGTACACCTTTCAATGACTCAGACTCTTTTACTAAATTCTGATTAAATTTCTTTGGATATTCTTCAATCATTTCTGCAGTTTTTATACACGTCCCACTAGGAGAATCAGCTTTTTGATTATGATGCATCTCTATTAATTCAATATTATCGTAAAACCTTGCAGCTACAGATGCCGCCTGCTGAAGAAGAACCATACCTACTGAAAAATTGGGAATTATTGCACAACCAACAGATGCTTTCTGAGCAAAAACAGACAAATCTTCTATTTCCGAAGGGCTTAGACCTGTAGTTCCTACTACTGGTGATACACCATATGCAATAGCTGATCTGGTATTTTCATATACAGAATCAGGATGAGTAAAATCAACCAGCACAGGTTTGATTTTTTCATTTCTATAATTTTGACTAACAGAACATAAAGTTCCTTCAAAATCATTTGAAACAAAAACATCACAATTTTTTACCTTCAATAATTCAGAAATATTTGAGCCATTGTTTTTTTCGTTAATGTCGATTGCTGCAACAAGTTCACAATCTGTGGAATTTAATACAGTATTAACAACTTCGCTACCCATTCTGCCTAAAGCTCCGGATACTAGTACTGGTATGGTTTTTTTAGAATTTTCAATCATTTTTTTAAAAATTTTTTTTTTAAAGGTTGTTACACGCTATTTATATTGCACACAATAACGTCTTTTCATTCGTAGGCTGGTAGAAATACTTAAAGAAAATCAATGTTTACGCAGGTCCGCTCAGCAAACCGCAGAGTATCTCCTGTTGAGGATAACAAACACAAAGTTGTAATAAAAGCAGTTTATGTTGTCCTTGAGCCACAATACCAAAATTCCTTAACGGAAGCTGCAAAGTCAATAAATAAGATGAATGGACCAATAGGTATAGACCTTAGCGGCTATCTTATCGAAGAACTTAGGAATGATAGTAATTTTGAAGATTTTAAAGAAGACATAGCTAATGCAGATATATTCGTTGCCTCTCTAATTTTCATTGAAGACCTTGCTCAAAAAGTGGTTGATGCAGTATCTCCATTTAAAGACAAACTTAAAGCGTCAATTGTTTTCCCCTCCATGCCAGAGGTAATGAGATTAAATAAACTAGGTTCATTTAGTATGGCTCAACTTGGCCAATCTAAAAGTATTATTGGAGATTTAATAAAAAAGAAAAAAGAATCTGATGGAGCAAGTTTCCAAGATTCAATGTTGAAGTTATTAAATACACTACCGTCAATACTTAAATATCTACCAGTAGAAAAAGCTCAAGATGCTAGAACATTTATTCTGAGTTTTCAGTACTGGTTAGGTGGTACAACTGAGAACTTAAAAAACTTCTTATTAATGATTTCTGAAAAGTACGCTGTTTCAGAGATCATAAAAGATCAAATAGAAGAATTCAAAATTCAAGAACCTGAAACATTCCCAGATTTAGGAATTTGGCATCCTCTTGCTCCTTGCATGTTTGAAAGTCTTAAAGAATATCAAAATTGGGAAAATAATAGGAAAGATATAAATCCTAAAGATGACAAAACTCCAACAATAGGCTTAGTGCTTCAAAGGAGTCATATCGTTACGGGAGATGATGCTCATTACGTGGCTGTTATTCAAGAATTGGAATACAGAGGTGCGAGAGTACTACCTATCTTCTGTGGAGGTCTAGATTTTTCTAAACCAGTTAATGAATTTTATTTTGATTCCATAAACAAGGATCAACCTATAGTAGATGGAGTTGTATCTCTAACGGGATTCGCACTAGTTGGTGGGCCAGCAAGACAAGATCATCCTAAAGCTATTGAAGCCCTAAAAAGGTTAAACAGACCATATATGGTTGCACTTCCATTAGTATTCCAAACCACACAAGAATGGGAAGATAGTGATCTAGGTTTACACCCTGTTCAGGTAGCACTTCAGATTGCAATTCCAGAACTTGATGGAGCTATTGAACCTATTATTCTCTCAGGTCGTGATGATGCCACAGGTAAGGCGCATACGCTCCAAGATCGAGTTGATGTAATAGCTGAAAGAGCAATAAAATGGTCAACTTTAAGAGTTAAACAAAGAAAGGATAAAAAATTAGCTATCACAGTATTTAGTTTTCCACCAGACAAAGGAAATGTTGGCACCGCTGCATACTTGAATGTTTTTGGTTCAATTTATAGAGTACTTCTTGAAATGAAATCGAAAGGATATCAAATTGATGAACTTCCAAGTAATTCAAAAGAATTAATGGAAAAAGTAATTAACAACCCTGAAGCTATGGATGGCTCTCCAGAGTTAAATATTGCTCATAAGATGTCAGTAAAAGAATACGAAGAGTACACACCATATTCACAAAGACTTGAAGAAAATTGGGGTAAACCTCCTGGGAACCTTAATAGTGACGGACAAAACCTACTTATCTATGGAAAACATTTTGGAAATGTTTTTATAGGAGTTCAACCTACATTCGGTTATGAAGGTGATCCCATGAGATTGCTCTATTCAAGAAGTGCTAGTCCTCATCATGGTTTTGCTGCTTATTATACGTATGTAGAAAAAATCTGGGGGGCAGATGCTGTTCTTCATTTTGGAACTCACGGCTCACTTGAATTTATGCCTGGGAAGCAGATGGGCATGAGTGAAACTTGCTATCCGGATTCTCTCATTGGATCATTGCCTAATTTGTATTACTATGCTGCAAATAATCCATCTGAAGCAACAATTGCGAAGAGAAGAGGATATGCTTCAACTATTAGTTATCTGACTCCTCCAGCGGAAAATGCAGGACTCTACAAAGGACTTAAAGAACTAAGTGAACTCGTTGGTTCTTATCAACAATTAAGAGAAAATAGCAGGGGTATTCAAATAGTTAATGCAATAGTTGAGACTTCTAAACAATGTAACCTTGACAAAGATGTAGCGCTGCCTTCAAAAGACGTAGAAGAACTTTCAATAGATGAAAGAGATTTATTTGTTGGTAATGTCTATAAACAGTTGATGGAAATTGAAAGTAGATTGTTACCTTGCGGTCTACATACTATTGGAGAAGCTCCAACAGCAGAAGAAGCTGTTGCAACACTAGTAAATATTGCATCTTTAGAGAGAGAACAAGAAGGATTAAGATCTCTTCCTGGATTACTCGCAGAATCTATCGGTCTAACTATTGAACAAATTTATGATGGCAATAATAAAGGTGAACTTAAATTTGTAGAGTTAAATGAAAAAATCATAAAGACAGCAAGAGAGTCGATTTTTGCGATGGTCAACTCTTTAAAAATTGTTGATGGCAGAGTTTACTTAGAAAAATCACTTCTTTCCAAACTTTTCGATTTACTAAAAGTTTTTGGTCTAAATCTACCTACCCCTTGGCTAAGAGTCTGTAGATTAAACGGATTTAATGAAATTAATCAGAAGGAATTAAATAAATTATTTGATTACTTACTTTTCTGTCTGGAACAGGTCTGCGCAGACAAAGAAATGGATAGCCTCATTAAAGCACTAGATGGAAATTATGTTTTACCTGGACCAGGTGGAGATCCTATAAGAAATCCAGGTGTTTTGCCCAGTGGTAAAAATATCCATGCACTAGATCCTCAATCAATTCCAACTACAGCAGCAGTAGCTGCAGCGAAGTCTGTTGTTGACAAATTAATCGAAAGACAAAAGGAAGAGCAAGGAACTTGGCCTGAAACAATAGCTTGTGTTTTATGGGGAACTGATAACATCAAAACTTACGGAGAATCACTGGCACAAATCTTATGGTTTGTTGGTGTAAAACCAAAACCAGATTCTGTTGGGAGAATTAACAAACTAGAATTAATTCCTTTAGAAGAATTAGGTAGGCCAAGAATAGATGTAGTAGTTAACTGTTCAGGAGTATTTAGAGATCTATTTATCAATCAAATGGCATTAATAGATCAGGCAGTCAAATTAGCTGCTGAGGCTGATGAACCTTTGGAATCTAATTTTGTAAGAAAACATTCACTAGAACAAGCAGAAAAAGAAGGCACCTCTATCCGAGAAGC
The DNA here is from genome assembly GCF_017696275.1 of Prochlorococcus marinus XMU1405. Taxonomy (NCBI): domain Bacteria; kingdom Bacillati; phylum Cyanobacteriota; class Cyanophyceae; order Synechococcales; family Prochlorococcaceae; genus Prochlorococcus; species Prochlorococcus marinus. Next base: position 274,226 of record NZ_JAAORF010000002.1, read on the forward strand.
TTCAGCGAGAGTATTTTCTAATGCAAGTGGAAGCTACAGTTCAAATGTTAATTTAGCCGTAGAAAATTCAACTTGGGAGGAAGAAAATGAATTACAAGAAATGTATTTATCACGCAAAACATTTGCCTTTAATGCTGATAATCCAGGTGAGATGAATCAAAAAAGAGAGGTTTTTGAGTCAGTAATGAAAACAGCAGATGTTACATTTCAAAACCTTGATTCCTCAGAGATTTCATTAACAGATGTAAGTCATTATTTTGATTCAGATCCAACAAAATTGATCAAGACACTGAGAGATGACGGGAAAGAACCAAGTAGCTATATAGCAGATACTACTACTTCTAATGCTCAAGTTAGAACACTTGGGGAAACCATAAGATTAGACTCAAGAACAAAACTTTTAAATCCTAAGTGGTATGAAGGTATGCTCAAATCTGGTTATGAAGGAGTTAGAGAACTTTCTAACAGACTTAATTACACTCTTGGTTGGAGTGCGACAAGTGGTCAAGTCGATAATTTTGTATATGAAGAAACTAATGAAACATTTATAAATGACGAAGAGATGAGGAAAAGATTAATGGATCTTAATCCTAATAGTTTCAGAAGAATAGTTGGAACATTACTAGAAGTTAATGGTAGAGGATATTGGGAAACTTCAGATGAAAATATAGAACAGTTGAAAGAACTATATCAAGAAGTAGAGGATAAAATCGAAGGAGTTAAAGAATAATAAATTTATTATTTTCTGTAAATTCTATCAGCTACTTTCAGAATTTGATAATTAAGTTTTACGTTGTGAACTCTCACAATATCAACTTTAAATTGTGAACAAAGACAACTTATTGCAAGTGTTCCAATATCTCTCTCTTTTGGATTTTTCTCATTCAAAATTTCTCCAATAAATCTTTTCCTTGATGCACCAATCAGAATTGGCAAATTCCATTTTTTAAATATATCTAAGTTTCTCAAGATTTCCAAGTTATGAATAATGTTCTTTGAAAATCCTATTCCTGGATCCACTATTAAATTTCTTTCAGATATTTTTTTTTCTAAAGCATTTTTTATTAAATTATCAAGCGAGTATTGAACATCGCTCAATACATTCTCGTAATTAGAGAGATCATTCATATTTTGACTATTTCCACGACTATGAGTGATTACGAATGGACAATTGAATTTTGATACAACATCCAAAATCTTCATATCTCTTCTTCCTCCAGTAACATCATTTATCCAATCGGCTCCATTTAAAAGAGCTTCATAAGCTACCTCAGAATTAAAAGTATCAATAGAGATTAAAACATCTGGATATTCAGATTTTATTAATTTCAGATATGGTATCAATCTTTTTATTTCTATGCTAGAGCCAACTTCTTCTGCACCAGGTCTTGTGCTCTGAGCACCAAGATCAATAACATCCACACCATTATGCAAAAAATGATCAACTTGATCCAAAACTTTTTTTGAAGAGTTTAATTCTCCACCATCACTAAATGAATCAGGAGTTAAATTAAGAACTCCCATAATTGAAGTTTTTTGTCCCCAGCTTTTTGGCCACGGATTTTTCTTATTGGTAATTTGCAATTCTAGCGAAACTATTCGGATCTAATGAAGCCCCTCCAACTAACACTCCATCTATATCACTCATTGACATTATTTCATCAATATTATTAGGTTTAACAGATCCTCCATATTGAATAATTACATCATCAAAACCTATTAATTTCCGAATCAAAGAACATATCTTATTAGCGTCTTTAGCCTCACATGTTTTACCAGTGCCAATAGCCCATATTGGTTCATAGGCAACAATTAAATTAGATGGATCTGTATTTTCTAATCCTTGTTCAACCTGTCTAGTAATAACTCTATCAGCTTCTCCTCTCTCTCTTTGTTCTAATGTTTCTCCAACACAAACTATTGGAGTAAGTCCACTAGATTGAGCAAAAACTGCTCTTTTATTAATTTGTTCATCACTTTCACTAAAATATTTCCTTGGTTCACTGTGTCCAACGATTGCATATGAAACACCATGTTCAAGAAGCATTTTTGGAGATATTTCTGCAGTAAATGCACCTTGATCTTCCCAATGAATATTTTGACTAGAAATATCTAAATAATCAAAATTAGAATGATCAGAAAAGGTTGAAATAGCAGTAAAAGGTGGAGCAATAACAACTTTACGATCGTCTTTTATGTTTTTTATTAAAGGTATAAACTCTTCTAAAAAGGACTTAGCTTCAGCACAAGTCATGTGCATTTTCCAATTTCCGGCAATAACAGATTTTCTCAAAATACTATCTCCAAGAAAATCATATTAATATAATTTGAGTTTAATAGGCTAATTATTCGAAAAATAATTCATTTTTTAGAAATATTACTTTATCTCCCTTGTTTAACTTCCTTCCTCTCCTAGTCTCTATTACTCCATTAACTTTGACAGAACCGGACTTAATAAAAATTTTCGCTTCGCCACCAGATGATACCAAATTTTTCCATTTTAAGAATTGATCCAATTTCATTGTTTTTATAGCCAAAGATATTGATAAAGTAGGATAAACAATTAAATATATAATATCTTGAGACTAATACCACCAGTCAGACCATATTCAAATAGGTTTATTAAGGGTTTTATATGCATGCTTATTTACGTAGCTTGTTGGCCTTTATTAGCTTATTTAGCTGGAAACTTAATCCCTGCAATTGGGTCAGGTGATCTATCAAAAGTTTCTAACATAATATTAAAGTCTTTATTTGTATTTTTAGTTCAGAAAACTGCACAATTTGGACAAGATGTATTTATAGCAAAACCATCTTTAGAAATTAGTGAAGTAATGAGAGGAAATTTATTTAGCAGAATTCAAAAAATAGAGATGAATTCTTTTGAAAAGATTTCGGCCGGGGATATCACATATAGACTTACAGAAGATGCGGACAGGGTAAGCGAAGTTATTTATAAAACAGTTCAGGATACTATTCCATGCACTTTGCAGTTGTTAGCGGTAATAATTTATATGTTTTATTTAGACTGGTCACTAACATTATCAACTTTCGTTTTAGCACCATTAATTATTCTTTCAGTTAATAGTTTTGGAAAAAGAGTTTTAATAGCATCTGAAAAAAGTCAAGAATCAACAAGTAATTTAGCAGGCTTAATAGGTGAATCTATAAATGGAATTTCTACAATAAGAGCTTTTGCTGCAGAAAATTGGATTGAGAATAGATTTGCTAAAAGATTAAGTGCAAATAAAAAAGCAAAATATAAAACATTAAAATTACTTGCATTTCAGCATCCAGTTGTAGGATTTGTTGAAGCATTTGGAATATTGGCAATACTAGGTTTAGGAGCAGCAAGAATTAATCTAGGCCTTCTAACAAGCGAAGAATTTAGTAGTTTCTTTGCTGCAATTTTGATGCTTATTGATCCAATAAGCCATGTAAGTACAAATTTTAATGACTATAAACAGGCAGAAGCATCTATAAAAAGGTTAAAAAACATAAATCTAGAACCATTCGAAAATGATAAAGAAAACTTAAAGAGTATATCTAATATTGAAGGCAAAATTCGTTTCGAGAAAGTTAATTTTGCTTACAAAAAAGATAATCAAGTTCTTAAAAATATCAATTTAGAAATTAAAAAAGGGAAAGTAACAGCTTTCGTTGGAGCTTCTGGGGCGGGTAAAAGTACAATGTTAGCTTTGATATTAAAATTTATAACTCCAAGTGATGGAAACATTTTTATTGATGATAAAAATCTAAAATTATTAAATACAAAAGATATTAGAAAAAACATTGCATTAGTACAACAACAACCTTTTTTGTTTTCAGGAAAAATTATTGATGTTATAAGAATGGGAAGAAGTTTTACCAAAGAAGAAGTTATAGAATCAGCAAGAATAGCAAACGCTCACAACTTTATTCAAAAGCTTCCTGAGAAATATGAAACAAAGATAACTGAAAGAGGATCAAACTTCTCAGGTGGTCAGATTCAAAGGATAGCAATTGCGAGAGCAATACTTGGAAACCCATCAATTCTTCTTTTAGATGAGGCCACAAGTGCGTTAGATGCAGAATCAGAATCCGATGTCCAAAAAGGTCTTAATAGAGCTATGAAAGATAGAACAGTTATTGTAATTGCTCATAGATTAGCCACTACTCAAGAAGCAAATAAAATAGTTGTTTTCGATAAAGGCGAAATTATTGAAATTGGGAAACATATTGACTTAATCAAAAAACCAGGAATTTATAAAGAATTATGTGAAAAACAATTGATTAAAAATTTATAACTCTATTTTATTTATTAAAAGGTAAGTAAATGATCGAAAACACAAATGATTCTTCAAATCCAGTTTTAACCTTTGAAGGCAAAAAATATTTAATAAATGAACTTTCTAATGAAATAAAAGAATCTATAAAAGTTTTACAAATAGCGGAGACGCAATTAAAGATGCATGAAGATACTCTCAAATTAATTTCAATTAGCCGAAAATCAATAGCTAATCAATTAAAAGAAAAACTAAAAAACTTAGAATAAATTTTTAATAATTATGGATTTCTTGTAGAGAGTAAGTGTTAATAATATTACTTTGTAAAGCTTTGATAGCCTTAATGGCTGCCTTTGCTCCAGGAATAGTTGTAAAAGTTGGAATATTATATTCTAAAGCAGCACGTCTTAAGTAAGCATCATCATGTAGAGCCTGTGAGCCAATTGGAGTATTGATGATTAATTGAACAAGTCCTGAACGAATTAGGTCCTCAATATTTGGTCTTCCTTCATGAACTTTCTGCACTTCTTCAACCTGAATTCCTAAACCCAACAAATAAGCAGCTGTACCTTTTGTTGCGATTAATTTAAATCCTAAAATCAAAAGTTCTCTAGCAACTTCCTCGAGATTTTTTTTATCTAAATCATTCGTAGACAAAAAAGCAACGCCTTTTGAAGGAACACCATTTCCAGCAGCTAATTCCGACTTGGCATAAGCAATTCCAAAATCTTTAGCTAAACCCATTACTTCTCCAGTAGATCTCATTTCAGGGCCAAGCAATGTATCAGATCCAGGAAATCTTTTAAAAGGTAAAACGGCCTCTTTTACTGCCTGATATTTAGGAGAAAACTCTTCTGAGAAATTAACATCTTCTAATGTAAAACCTTGCATTAACTGAGTAGCTATTTTTGCAACTGGTTTACCTATAGCTTTTGAGACAAATGGTACTGTCCTAGATGCTCTTGGATTTGCTTCAAGAATAAATAATTTATTTTCTTTATTATTTGTATTTATCACTGCAAATTGCAAATTGATTAAACCAACAACATTTAATCTTTGTGCAATTTGTTTAGTCCAGTTCCTTACATTTTCTATTGTGGATTTTGAAAGAGAAATTGGTGGTAAACAACAAGCTGAATCTCCTGAATGAATTCCTGCAGGTTCAACATGTTCCATTAGACCAGCAATTACAACCGACCCTTCTGAATCGCATAAGGCATCAACATCTATCTCAATTGCATTGTTCAAATATTGATCAAGAAGGATTGGATGATCAGGCGATACCTTAACTGCTTCAGAGATATATCTAGATAATTCATTCTCATCTTTAACAATTTCCATTGCTCTTCCTCCTAAAACATAAGAAGGTCTTACAACTAATGGGAAACCTATATTTTTGGCTACTATTTCTGCTTCATTTTGATTACGGGCAATACCGTTTAAAGGTTGTCTTATACTTAATTCTTCAAGTATTTTTGTAAATTCCTCTCTATCTTCTGCTAAATCGATCGATATTGGAGAAGTCCCAAGAATTTTTGATCCAGTTCTGACTCCATCATTAGATTTAAGCCATTCAAGTAACGGTAATGATAATTTCAGTGGAGTTTGACCTCCAAATTGAACAATCAAACCATAAGGATTTTCAGCTTCTATTATATTGAGCACATCCTCTAATGTTACAGGCTCAAAATATAAAATATCGCTAGTATCATAATCTGTTGAAACAGTTTCAGGGTTACTATTAACCATTATTGTTTTATAACCATTTGTAGAAGCTTGATATGATGCATGACAACAACAGTAATCAAATTCAATTCCCTGACCAATTCTGTTTGGACCTCCTCCTAGAATCATAATTTTTTTTGATTTACTATTTTCTGAAATCTCGCTATCAAAAATTTGAGAACTAGCATTAATGAAGGATTCTTCGTAAGTTGAATAATGATATGGAGTTGAGGATGCAAATTCTGCTGAACAAGTATCAACAGTTTTATAAATTGCAGTTACATTAAGTTTTTTTCTATACTTTCTTACTTCAAAAAACTCGGAATTAGTTAACTTTGCTATCTGTTGATCTGAAAAGCCTAATTGTTTAGCATGTAACATCAAATCTCTATCTAGAGCATAAAGTTCCTTATCTTTCAAAAAATCATTTTCAAAATTAAAGATATTTCGTAATTTTTCGATAAACCATAAATCTATATTTGTAACTTCATGAATATAATTGTTAGTTTTCTCAAGCTGCATAGCTTTTTTTATCAGGAGAATTCTTTCAGGTGTAGGGTTTCTTAAACTATTTTTAATATGAGTTTCGTTTTTAAATTCATCTTGTGAATCACATTCCCATCCAAAAACACCTACTTCTAATGACCTTAATGCTTTCTGAAATGATTCTTCAAAAGAACGACCTATTGCCATTGATTCACCAACAGATTTCATGGAAGTACTTAGAGTATTAGAAGAGCCTTTAAACTTTTCAAAGGCAAATCTTGGAATCTTAGTAACTACGTAATCAATTGATGGTTCAAAACATGCAGGTGTTTTTTTTGTTATGTCATTAATAATCTCATCAAGTGTATAGCCAACAGATAATAAAGCTGCAATTTTAGCTATAGGGAATCCAGTTGCTTTACTTGCTAAAGCAGAGGATCTACTCACACGGGGATTCATTTCTATGACAATTACCTCTCCATTAGATGGATTTATTGCAAATTGAATATTACTTCCTCCTGTTTCTACTCCCACCTCTCTAATGATTTTCAATGACAAATCCCTCAATCTCTGATACTCCTTATCTGTTAAAGTCTGCGCAGGAGCAACAGTAATAGAATCTCCAGTGTGTACACCCATTGGGTCTAAATTTTCAATACTGCAAACTATTACTACATTGTCTGCAGTATCTCTCATTACCTCTAGTTCAAACTCTTTCCATCCAATAAGTGATTTTTCAATCAATATTTGATTACTAGGACTTTCCTCTAAACCTGATTTACACAACTCGATAAATTCTTCAAGGTTAAAAGCAATTCCACCGCCTACACCACCCAATGTAAATGCAGGCCTTATTATAAGAGGATAAGAATTAATTTTTTTGGATACCTCTATAGCTTCATCCAGGTTAGATGCGATACCAGATGGACAAACATTTACATTTATTTTCTCCATCGATTCTTTAAACAATTTTCTATCTTCAGCTTTATTAATAGCTCTTAAATCAGCACCAATTAATTCAATATTATTTTGCTTTAAAAAATCTGACTCTGATAATTTAACCGCAAGATTTAAAGCGGTTTGACCTCCCATAGTGGGCAGGATCGCATCAGGTTTTTCTCTTAAAATGATCTGAGAAACAATTTCAGGAGTCAATGGTTCAATGTATGTTTTGCTTGCGATCTCAGGATCAGTCATTATTGATGCTGGATTTGAATTTATCAAGACAATTTCATATCCAGCATTTCTTAAAGCTTTGCAGGCTTGAGTGCCAGAGTAGTCAAATTCGCATGCTTGTCCTATAACAATCGGTCCCGATCCTAGAATAAGAATTTTTTTAAGATCACCTCTTTGAGGCATAATTTAAAACCTTCATTTAACACATGCTACTTATAAATCATCAGATGTTAATCAAGTTACTTGAAAAGCAACATTTGTTTCTATAGTATTGGAAGAAATTAATTTTTTATGAGCGAACTTCAGCGACTTAAAAATTTGTTGCCTCCAGAGAATGAAAGTTGGGTATTTGTTGAATCTGCTGCGGCTATAGATCCACCTTTAATAACACTTGAGGAAATCGGTCGTGACGAAGTAGAAATTCAAATAGATTTAGATGAATGGGATAACTTTGCTATTGATCACAGAAATCTACTATTTTGGCACGAGGTTGGGAAAATTCAAAATGACTCAATTCCTAGAGATGGATGGGAAATGGCTGCTCTCGCCATTGGTCTTGGAGGTGCTATAGGAGAGTTGTGGGTACAAGATGGTTTACTTTTATTACTTGCTCTTGGTTTATCAAGTTTTGCAGGCTATAGATTATATTTAAAAAATAATTCCGAAAAAAAACTTCAAGATGCTATTTATGCGGATGAAAGAGCTATAGATCTTGCCTGTAGATTTGGATACAGCATTCCAAATGCTTATAAAAGTCTTGGAGGAGCATTAAAGGAGTTAATAGATAAGACACGAAAAAAGAAAAAAAGAAGTTTCTTTGAAGATAGATTAGATGCCTTAAGAAAAAGTGCAGAAAAAGCAAGATCAGAATTATCTCAGCAAGAAGGTTCAGAAAAATCAGTTTCAAGCGAAAATGTTTATGGACAATAAAAGTTTAGTATTAATGGCAGCTAAAGCATGTGATGAAAAAAAAGCGAAAGATATAAAACTTATAAAAATTGATAAAGTATCTTTTATAAGTGAATGGATTTTAATTGCAGAAGGATTATCTGATGTTCAGGTTAGGTCTATAAGTAACTCTGTAGAGGGAGAGTTGAGAGAAAAGGCTAGAATTGAACCTATAAGAAAAGAAGGTGTCAGCGAAGCGAAATGGGCCTTGCTAGATTACGGTGACTTGATCGTTAATATTTTTCAACCAGAAATAAGAAAATATTATGATCTTGAATCATTCTGGAGTAATGGAGATAATCTTACATTTCCATAATTATTCATTCATGAGCGAATCAAAATGTCCTGTTCCTATTGAGCAACAACCAACAAATGAATTTATTGAATTGTCAAGATCAACCATTTTTTCTTGGCCAAAAACAAAAAAATCATTGATTATTGTATTGATAAAATTTTGGGTGGGTGCTTTTGTTCTATTTCTTGTTATCTCTTCTGGAAGTGTATATTTTAAAACATCTCTTTTAAAATATATTCTATTAAGTTTTTTTAGTAGCTTATCAATACCTCTTTTAATTTCTATAAAGTTGTATCTTGGTTGGAAATACGTTTTTAATAGATTGAACTCAGAGAGAGTTGAATACGAAGAATCAGGATGGTATGACGGCCAAGTATGGGTAAAACCATTACTTTTAAAAGAAAAAGAATCGCTAATTGCCTCAATTGAGGTTAAGCCTATTTTAAAAAATTTAATACAAATCTTTTCTATTATCTCAGTCTTAGTCTTATTCGGTATTTTGCTTTTTCAATATAACACTTTCTAAATGAGTTCAAACTTCAAAAACCTTTACACATCAAACAATCCTCCTTTACAAGCAACCTTAATTAGAGGTTCAAACATTGAGTCAATCCATAAAATTCATGCTGTTATCACTGACAAGAAAGGGAGGGTTTTAATGTGTGCAGGAAATCCAGAATATAAAAGTTTCATAAGGTCAGCATTAAAACCATTTCAAGCAATACCATTTGTCAGTAGTGGGGCTTCATCAAAAATCAATAATGGTTCAAAATCAATTGCATTAGCATGCGGTTCACATAGTGGATCAAAACTTCATTCAAGAGAAGCCTTCAAAATTTTATGGGAATACGACATAGATATTAATGATTTAAAATGCCCAACATTAAAGACAAGTCCATTAGAACATAATTGTTCAGGAAAACATGCTGCCTTTCTAGCTACATGCAAAAAGTTGAATTGGCCAATAGATACATACTTAAAAGGTGATCACCCACTTCAAATTGAAATATTTAGAATTGTTTCCGAATTACTTGAAATACCAATATCAGAAATAAACGCAGAACGTGATGATTGCGGCGCTCCAACTCTTTATTTAAAGTTAATAGAAATGTCTAAGTTATATTCACTTTTAAGCAGTTCCGAAAATGCAGAATTAGAGCAAATAAGTAGAGCTATGACGACTAACCCAATTATGGTAAGCGATAATAATAAGTTTGATACCGAAATTATTAAGGCTTCTCATGGGCAAGTTATTGGTAAAGGTGGTGCTGAAGGAATACAGTGTCTATGCAAGATAAATGAAGGGATAGGACTTGCTTTAAAAGTAGAAGATGGTTCAAAAAGGGCTAAGCATGCTGTTAGTCTTCACTTACTAAAGCAATTAGATTGGATATCTGACCTAAGAATTCAAGACATTGAAGAAAAAGTTTTTAATTTTTCTGAAGGAGTGAGGATTGAAGTAGAAGGTCAATTAAAATTCCAAGAATCCTAAAGAAATAGAAAAAATCCCCCTTTCAGATGTATGCTATGTATATGACGCGGGGTAGAGCAGTCTGGTAGCTCGTCGGGCTCATAACCCGAAGGTCGGAAGTTCAAATCTCCCCCCCGCCACTTTTAGAAGCAGCTCCATAGCTGCTTTTTTTATTGTTTGCAGTAGGTTACTACAATTATAAAAATATTACATATCTTAAGGTTTTTATATAGTATTAAAAAGAGATAATTAGAAATTATTTGAGATCCTTTTGAATATTGAATTTCAAGTCAACTCTAACTATTAAACCAATAATGATAAAAAATATTCCAATGTATGAGTTCAAAGATAGATCCAAAATATTAAATTAATTTCTAACTAAATTTTAGCTTACAAATCATATCTATTGAATACGCCAATAAAAAAAGAATTTAATAAATCCGAATTTTAAAAATTTTTATTTTTAAAAAGTAATTTAATAAAGTAGAGTTACAAATATCTAGAAAGATTATATGCAGAATTTGCTACAGCGTGATTTAGGTTCAAGCTTGTTATCAATAGCTATTATATTAGGTTGGTTAGGTCTGTTTTTTGTATTTTTGAGAGTATTAACAATTTCAATAAAGAGAATCCTTGAAGCTGTTTTCAAAAAATCGTAATTATTGAAATAAATCAATAATCCTGAATTAAGCGCATAATTCCTTTATCACTAAGTATAATAACCTAAAAAATGTCAATTTTAGATAAGGTTAAGATAGGAAATTCTGTTAAAGTTAACCTAGAACTATCTAAGGATAGACTTACCAAAGAAACTATTGATGCGATAAGCGTTTCTTCATTGGGTAAGATAAGTGATTTCAGAATAACTGATGGCAAGGGTATTGGAGTTGTCTTGCAATTATCTAATGGTAAAGAGCAATGGTTTTTTGAGGATGAAATTGATCTGCTCGACGAAAATGGTAATGTAATTAAAAAAAATAATGATAAAAAAGAGAATATTAATTTTATATTTTATTTTTTAAGAGGATTAAATTATGAAAATAAAAATAAGGCAAGCGAGTTACTAAATCCAATTAACTTTTTTATCTGGCTGATTGTATCATTAAAAGATATTTTTTAATTGGATAAAAAATTTTCTAAAATAAAAAATATTCAAAAATTTATTTAAATATAAAATTTCAATAATTTAAAATTTTTAAATGGTACAAAATATTATCGATGTAAAAAATTTATCTAAGTCATTTGATATCTCCTCCAAAGAACCAGGTTTAAAAGGAACAATTAAACATTTTTTTAGAAGACAAACAAAAAGTTTAAAAGTTATAAAAGATATAAGTTTTGAAATTAAAGAGGGAGAAATAGTAGGTTTTCTAGGAGCTAATGGAGCTGGGAAAACAACAATATTAAAAATGCTTTGTGGCTTAATTTATCCAAGTGAAGGTTCGATATTAGTTTCAGGCTCCTTACCTTTCAGGAGAAAAGAAAATTTCCTAAAAAATATAACCTTAATAATGGGACAAAAGCAACAACTTATTTGGGATCTTCCGCCAATTGAATCATTCTATTTAAATGCATCAATATATGACTTAGATAAGTTCGAAGCTAAAAAGAGAATAAAAAAACTATCGGAAATGCTTGAAATTGATGAAGAGCTATTCATACCTGTTAGAAAACTTTCACTAGGTCAGCGTATGAAATCAGAATTACTAGCAGCTTTGATACATGAACCAAATATTCTATTTTTAGACGAACCTACACTTGGATTAGACATTAATGCACAGAGAAATTTAAGAAAATTCCTTCAAAAATATAATAAGGAAACTAATGCAACGATATGCCTAACCAGTCATTACATGAAAGATATTACATCGCTATGCAAGAGAGTTATATGTGTGCACGAAGGGGCAATATCATATGATGGAAAACTTGACCTATTATTAAAAAAACTTTCTCCTGTCAAAGAAATATTAATAGTTTGTCGCTCAGAAGAGGATGCAATTAAATTAGAAAATTCTGGTTTTACTGTTAAAAATAAAATAAAGAATGAAATCACTATAAAAATTGAAAACAACTCTATTACCTCTTCACTAAAAACTATCCTAAATAATTTTGATATTGAAGACCTTTTTATAAATGAACCCCCTATAGATGAAGTTATTGGGAAGGTATTAATCAAAAAAGATTATGATATCTAAATTGATTAACCGTAAATTATTAACCTTATTAAAAGTCCAATATTCAAACATGTTGGAATATAGGGTAGAAATTGCATTATGGGCAATTTCAGGGATTATCCCTTTTTTCATGTTAAACATTTGGACAAACAATAATCTTAATGAATCCATAAACATTAGTGATGTTATGCTTTCTAGGTATTTCTTAAGTGCTTTTTTTGTAAGACAATTTTCTGTAGTTTGGGTTGTATTTAGTTTTGAAGAGGATTCTCTAATGGGGAAGGTATCTCCATATTTAATCCAACCCTTAAATCCATTTTTCAGATATTTTGCACAACATCTTGCTGAACAAATAACAAGATTTCCTTTCGCACTAATAATCGCATTTTTCTTTTTTATTTTTAATCCAGAAAGTATATGGATACCAAATTTAGGTATTTTACTATTATCGATAGTATCTACTTTCTTATCCTTCTTGATTCAATTTTTAATTCAGTCAATAGTTGCATGTCTATGTTTCTGGACAGAGAAAGCATCATCGATAGAAAGATTGTTATTTATTCCAACTTTATTTCTCTCAGGTCTTTTAGCCCCAATAGTCTCATTCCCCGCATATGTTAAATCATGGATTTATTTGACTCCTTTTCCATATCTAATTGATTTCCCTGCGAACTTACTGTCAGGTAATGAAACAAATATTAGTGGAGGCTTAAGTATGCAAATTCTATGGATTTTTTTACTTTTCCCATTATTTAAGAAAATCTGGTCTGAAGGAACGAAAAAATATACAGCAATGGGGTCATGAATTTAAACAAATATTTAAAAGTTTATAAAAAATTCTTACATACTTCTTTGGCTTCTGAATTGGAGTATAAGACAAATATATTAGTTGATTTAATTACTGCAATTTTAAGTTTAGTAGGAAGTATTTTTCTATTATCTATTTTCTTTCAAAATAATGGCTATATTGGAGGGTGGAAATTTGAACAGGCACTAATAATCCAAGCTATTTATACAATTTTGAATGGAATAACAAATACATGGTTCAATCCTAATCTTACAGAAATAGTTAAACATATAAGAGAAGGAACATTAGACTTCGTACTTTTAAAACCTATTGATAGTCAATTTTTTATTTCATTAAAAAAAATAAATCCATCTGGATTTTTAGAAATTATGCTTGGATTTTTCTTGTTGCTCTTCTGCATAAGATTAAATCAAATAAATTTAACTTTAAGTTTTCTAAGCCTATCCTTGATTACGATAAGCTGCTCGATTAGTATTCTATATAGCCTGTGGTTTTTTATATCTACTACTACTATTTGGTTTGTTAAGACTTGGAATGCAATAGAAGTATTGAGATCATTTCTTTATATTGGAAGATTTCCTCTAAATTCATTTTCATTTTCTCTAAGAGTTTTTTTTAGTATTTTCATTCCTATTGCTTTTATAACTACAATTCCTTCTGAAGTTTTTCTAGGACTTTCTCAATTGTGGAAAATATTGCTTGAAGTTATTGTTGCTTCAGTATTCCTTATAACTTCAAGAAAGTTCTGGTTATTCGCATTAAAGTTCTATTCATCAGCATCTAGCTAACTATTATTTAATAACCTCCCTGCAAAATTCCCAAATTTGTTGTTTACTTTTCAGATTAGATAGCCTAGACAAGTTCTTAAAATGAGGTTTAGATTTTTCAACAGATAAAAGCCTACAGTTGTATTCGATTTTATGATTTCTAGATATGATTCCTAATTTATGTGCTAAATCACCAAGGATTATTATTAAAGTGATTAAAAAAACTAAACCGAAAAATTGTGAAATTGATTTTGAATAATTTTCATTTTTAGTTCTTAATTCAAACTTCATTACTTAACTATATGCTGAGGGCATTTGATTGCAGCAATAGCGACAGCCGTAACTTTAAAATTTTCTGACTTCTCAATAACCTTTTTAACCTCCAATGGTCCAAATTTATTGCTTGCATCACTATAGGAAAGAAGTAAAGATTTATAGTTATCATGACCTAAATTTCTATACTCACAAAAATTATCCCCAACATAATTTAAAAGAGTTAGTAAAGTTAATTCAATCATTAAAGCTTTTAACTAGCAAAGTTCTTACGAATGATACTGTGCAGGACATTTTTAACAAGTAAATTACCCAAAAACATTTGAAATTATAAAATAGGATTTTTGCTCATAAACTTAAAAATTACAAAATTTTTTTTAGAATTTTAAATTTTCATATAAGAAAATCATTAAAGCACTATCTGTAGTGTATTGAAAAGATTAAGTTTGCGCTACAGGTAGGGGGTTGCATTTTTCGAGAAATTGGTTTAAAAATAAGATTCCCCATCACCCGGCCCCACATATGTGAGGCCTTTTTTTTGGTTTTTAAATAAAGTCTAAAAGTATTATTAAATAAAATGAGTAATTCATTAACCTCTTTGATGACGAATAAAGATAATAAATAATTTTTTTTTATTTTTAATCCTGCTTTAGAATTTTTACCAAAATGTATTACTAACCTCCAATAATTTTATAAAAAGCTTTTTATAGATTTAATCAATAAGCTAATACCAACCAAAATACAAACTGTTATAAAAGTTTTCTTAATAAGTATATTTCCATTTAATTTTGAGAGGTGAGCTCCGAAGAATCCTCCTGTAAAGGAACCAATTATTAAAACTATCAATAAATTTAATGGAACCGATCCTATTCTTGACAGATATACTGCTCCGACAAAATTCCAAAAAATCCCAACAGTAAAAAATGTCATACTTATGGCTCGAAGAAAATCCATTTCAAAAGTTTTTATTAATAGTATTGTTACAAGCAACCCAGTTCCTGAAGAGATAGAGCCATTTAATATACCTATAAGAAAAATAAAAATTAAAAATCTAATTTTATGAACAAAATTAAGCTGTTTATCACCAGATGACAACCCTAAATCTGGTTTAAGGAATGAGTAAACAGCTAATAATATGGATATTATTCCTAAAATTAAGTACAAATACTTTTCTGATATATATTCAACTACAGAAGCCCCAATAATTACTCCTGGTAATCCAAAAATTAAAATTTGCCAAGCAATACTTATATCATTACCTAAAGACTTGTAATTTCTTAAGGAACCCCCTATTCCTAGTGCTACTGTTGCTAATTTATGACTAGCCAGAGCCTGATAATAAGGAACTCCAGATAAAATTAATGCAGGCAATTGCAATAATCCTGCTCCTCCTCCAGAAATCGCTGAGAACGTATTAGAAAAAAATGATATCAAAAAGATATAAATACTTTTAAATAAAGAATGATCAAAATTTCCAAATAATATTGTTAATAAATAAAGCATTAACTATAAATTGCCCTTTGTATTAATAAATAAAAATTCTTCTTTTCGTAAGAAACATTTGTTTTAAGAAGTCTTATCTTATCTTTTTCAATCATACTTTAAAAAAAACTGTTATTATTTAGAAAAAATTATCAAGAATTTTATGCATAAACAAGATGCAATTTATCTTGATCAGTTTTGTCCAAAGATAAGTAATAAAAGTTGGAGAGAGTCACTTAATAAAGTTACTAATTTTAAATGTATTTATTGCGGTAAACCATCAGAATCACTTGATCACCTACATCCATTGTCAAAAGGCGGTATAAGCAGTACAAGTAATTGCGTCCCATGTTGTTTGTCATGTAATGGTAAGAAATCTGATTCGGAAGTTCTTAGTTGGTACAGGAAACAAAATTTTTATGATCCTCGAAGGGCTATGGCGATACGAGCATGGTTTAATGATGATTTAAAACTAGCTTCAGTTCTTTTGAACTACTTAAATAAAAAATGAAATAAAAAATTTATTTAGCTTCTAAATTATTTAATGTATGGTTGAATAGATTCCTTATATTATAGTGAGTAATGATTTTCTACTTAGATTATTCTTTTTCGGTCTGAATTTATTTTATTCCTAAAAATCGTGATATTAGAGTAATCATCTCTCCACATTATTGGCGAATCTATAACCTTTCTCTCGGGAGACTTTACTGAAAAAATCAAACCAAATACAAAAAGAATAGTAACCAAAATTATAGTCAATACTAATTTGTCTGAAATATTATTCATTAACCTAGTCTATCTTGAAAAATTTTTGTCAGGAGTTGTTTTTTCGTAAATTTCTAAAAAATATGATTTAAAATAATCAACTCCCTCCTTTCCAATTAATCCAAATGACCATCCACAATCATTTATTACTTGCGATGAAATTTGATAAGCCAAGTCACTTTTCTCAATCCATTTTTTCTGTGGATTGTAAGAGAAAGATATAATATTTTCAGTTTTTACAATAGCTGATTTCATTGCTTCATCTTTAGAAAAACCATTTTGAATAGCATTGCAATATTTCTTAGAGAAATTATTAGAGATCCTATTTTGTAGCAAACTTACACTAGGATCAGAGGTGTCAAAAGATAAGCCTATTGCAGGTTTTAATTGGAAAATTATAAATAAAAGTAAGCCAAAAAAGAATTTATGCAACGGCTATTAATCAATACTTTATAAATAATATATTAATATTTTAAATTTGTCTTTTCAATTAAATCTGATAATTATTAAAAGCAAATTAAATTTCAATTTATTAAAAATTAAAAGTATTGCGATAAGTTCAGTAATAATAGTCAGAGGTTTATTTGACTACTTATATGTACGAATCATTGATGACATTGCTATTTTTTCCTGATTGGACAAACGGACTACCCTCAGATTTCTTAATTCTTCATTTTTTTGTAGGAGCTGTTATTTTCCCATTCAACATGATTCATGCTAAAGCAAGAAAAATTGACAGTCAAAACCCACAGGAAGCAGCAAGTGGGTATAAAAATTCAGACAATTCTACATTTTTTGGATACGAAGAAATCAATTAGATTTCCATAAAATTTCTTTGAGTAATAAGTATGTTGATGATAATATTCCTAAATACATCTTTAGATCTCAAAATTTTTAGTCCAAGTGAACCTATAGGAATATTGATTATTTTCTTAGGATTAATATTTTCTGGTATGATTTTTTATATTATTTATGCAGTAAGTACAAATAAAGAATCACTGGAAGATAAAAAAATAAGATCTAAAAAGGAATACCTTCAAAAAGAGAAAATAGGAAAATTATTTCCTAAGAAAAAATGAATTTAATTGTTTTAATACTATAAAGATATTTATTTATATTATTTATGATCAAATCAGTAGGATCCAAAAACATAAGTTTTAGCTCTCTTAAATCAAACATATCCTAAAACTTTATATTAACAACTAAATTTTTATTACGAGGAGTTTATATTGTTAATTGAACAGCAAAATTATTTTCATATCAAGCAAAAAATGTTAAAAATGGAAAAAAAGATTTGAAATCTTGGAGAATTCACCTCAATATCTATTTCTTGCTAGTGGAGTCAATAATGGAGAAGGGTTTTGGCTTGTAGGAATAAAAAATTGCGATGAAAATATTCTTGAGGATAAAAATCTTTTAGATTGCCATAGAAAAGAATTAATGGGTAATGAATCTGCAAAAGATATTCTTTTGGCTATTAATTTAAACATAAATAATTTATTAAATGAACTAAGAAACAAGAATTATTTAATTGAAAGACCTTCAGTGGGGATTTCATTTGATATCCCTTTAGAAATATTGGAAAATATTTTTGATTTTTGGTTAGATATTTATAAAAATCAAGAAGCCTGGGAAGCTTGTCTAGGTCTTCTTAAAGTTAGGAAAAGAATTCCCCTAACAAACCTAATTGAATACAAGAGTTTAAAGGGTAACTCTAAAAAATGGGCTTTAAAAATTGAAACGTTACATACTTATGTTCCTTCTTCTCCTAGAATTGAAAAATCAAATGATCCAATGTGGGAATAATTTTATCTTTAAATACTCAAAATATTTACTTCATTGGATATTTAAGTAAAAATAAAATTACTAATAATTTAAAAATGAATAAACCATATTCTTTTAGTATCGATCAAATGAACGGGATAGTCGAGGATACATACGCCAAGATAATAAATGAATGTGAAAATTTAAAAAAAAATACTAATTGTCCAAATGAGCAAGTAGTAGCACTTTTAAGTGTAATTGCTTCAAATTACGCTACTACAAAAGTAAAAAACGAAAATTAAGATGGTAAGTTATTTTACTTGGAGCGAATTTGATAAGAGCGTAGAACAAATAGCTAATAAATGTAGGTTTAAGGAATTTTCTGGAATATATGGAGTTCCTCGTGGCGGATTATGTCTTGCTGTAGCACTAAGCCATAAATTAAAAATTGAATTAATTTCAGAACCAATAAAGAATTCACTAATAGTAGATGATGTTTATGAAACAGGCATAACTTTGACGAACTTCAAGAATATTGAAGGAGCAATGTTTTTTGTATTATTTAGTAAGATCAAACCTATATGGTGGAATACAGTGCATATATCAAAAAAAAGCCAATGGATTGTTTTCCCTTGGGAAAATACTTTAAATACAAAAAGTGACCGCGAAGAGTACATCAAAAAAAGAGGTTTAAGTTGAGAAAAAAATTATATTTGGCTAATCCATATGGATTTTCAAAACAAACTAAAACCCTCTTAAATGAATTTATTGAAATCTTCAATGATTTAAATGTAGAAGTATTTGAACCTTTTGAGAGAGCAAAACCATTAATGCAACAAGAAAGTGAGTGGGCATATCAGGTTGCAAGAAGTAATTTCCATGATTTAAAAGAATGTGATTGTATTTTTGCGATTGTTAATGGAAATCCACCAGATGAAGGGGTAATGATTGAATTAGGTATAGCAATTGCTTTAAAAAAGGAAATCTTTTTATTCAGGGATGATTTTAGAAATTGTGCTGATAGCAATCAATACCCATTAAACCTAATGTTATTTCTTGGACTGCCTAAAGATAATTGGGAAAAATATTATTTTGAATCATTACAAGATATAAAAAGTAATAAAAAAAGATTTGTGGAGTGGGCTGAAAATTAGAAAATAAACAATCATCCCACAAGTAGAACTTTAAATTTTAAATGTATCTGTTAAAGTGCTAGAATAATATTTATTTATAAAATTTTGACACAAGTTACAGTAGGAGAGAATGAGGGAATTGAATCTGCCCTTAGAAGATTTAAGAGACAAGTTTCTAAGTCTGGAATCTTTGCAGATTTAAAAAGACTTAGACATCATGAAACCCCTATTGAAAAATACAAAAGAAAGTTGCAACAGAGAAGAAAAGCAAGAAGAAGATAATCTGATACAACTTATAAAGTATTTGCAAATCATTAATATTATTAATTTTAAGAGAGATTTTAAATAAAAAATTTAACTATTTTAGCTTTTTTAGCTTCTTAACAAGATTTATTCCTACTCCTGACACAGCAAGAAGATCTTTTTCATCAGCAGCAATAACTGCCTTAGTTGTTTTAAATCCAGCCTCATACAAAGCTTTTGCGGATTTCGCTCCAACACCTGGAAGTGAGGTTAAAGTTTCAATATTTTTCTTAGAATTAACGACTTTAGCTTTGGTTTTGGTTTTTGTTTTGGTTTTTGAAGTTTTTGCAGACTTAGCTGCTTTTTTTTCTTTCTTTAAAGGAGTTTCAGTGGTTACTGCACTTTTAAATAGAATTGATTTTAGTTTGCTTAGAAATTTAGAAATCATTGCAATATATAAGTAATAAAATTAGCTCTTCAATTTAATATAATATCAAATTCCAGGGGAATTAATAATAAAAAATAGCTAATTGAATAGAAATAATTTATTTACAATCATATAAAGACACAGATTTAATATTTATGCAAGCTTACAAGCCATTGCAAGGTGTTTAAAATTAGTCTAATAACTATAAAAAAGAAAAAATGTACTCCCAAAAAATAAAAGTATTTATTATTAGTAAAGTTAAAATCTTAATAAAGAGCAGATAATAAAATGAAGCTTATCTTCATAAGTGGACCCTCTGGAAGTGGTAAAACAACTTTATCTAATCAAATACTAAAAAAAAACAAACAAGGTATTGTTTTAAGTACCGACAACTACTATAAGACTGGGTTAAAAAGTAAATTACTATCAAAATTTGTAGAAGGTTATTTTGATAGGAGTATTAGTTTTAATAACAAACTGTTGAAGAAAGATTTTGATTTTATTTATAAGAATCGAATTTCAATTCGTGATCGTTATTATGATTTTGAAAAGAAAACAATTCAAATTTTTTTAAACGAAAAAAAAAATATTAGTTTTTTAATTGTTGAAGGTATTTTTGCCAGAGAATTCTCAAGCACTTTAAATATTCAAGATTATTATTTTTTAGAAATAAAAACTAAAAAAAATGAGTGCATGAAAAGAGTTGTCAAAAGGGATATAAAAGATAGGGGGAAGGATAAAAAACAAGCTGAAAGTGATTTCTTAAAATCCTGGGACATTTATTACGAAAAAGGGAAACCTAATAGCACAAAAAATAATACAAATAGATTCATTATTGAGAAAAGTTCTGATTTAGATAAGATTATGAAAAAATTATTTAATTAAATCATTAATTTTTTTTTCTAATATCAAAGCACTTAATATTGAGCCTTCAATTCTGCTAAATCCATCTCCTTCAAACCAGTCTCCGCAAAATCCAATTCTATATTTTCTACTAACTTGCAAAGATAATGGAACAGCAATGCCAGAAGGTTGAGAAGCTCTCCATTTCATAATAGAAATTTTTTCATCAAAAGTTAATTTATTTACTATAGAATTATCTTCAAAGAGTTTATTGAAATTTTCAATTATTTTTTTTTTAAAAACCTCTTCATCCTTTGCATTTAAATAAGAATTAACGAACTCTTTATTTTTTGAATGTATTACAATACCTAAATTATTATTAACTTGCCGCTGAAAAATAATTCTTTCAAATCTAAATTTTTTTTCTAAATTTTTTTTTAAATAAAAATACCTTTGTTTTTTAGAATAAAAATCTTTATAACTATAATTTTCATTTGTATAAATTAAAAAAGTTAACCTAGGTATAAATGTTTGTTCTTCTAAGAAATTTAATAGTAAATCTATTTTTTTATCATAATTTAAAGGAATAGCTTTTCTTAATGGAATTTGATTTATGTTTAATATTTTCAATGACCTTTTATGCAACAACAAATTAGTTGAACAAATAAGATATTTAGATGTAAATTTATCTCCATTTTTTGATGTAAGTAACCATTCATTATTATTAAACTTCAAATCAACTATTAAAGTTTCAAAATAAAAATCAATTTTACCCTTTAAATTATTAGATTCAATTATCTTTTGCGATAATTGACTCATAGAACCTAAAGATAGATAATTAATACCGCAAGAAAATTCTGATTTTTCATTTTTTTCTAAAATAGAATCTTCATTTAGAAAAAATGTATCAGAGTCATCAATTTTAATAAATTTATTTTCCAATAATTCATCAATATAACTTTTTAATAGAAGATTATTTTTACTGTTGGATATATTAAAATTTGGAGCACCATGGTTTAATTTCCATCCTTTAAATCTTTTGCTTATTCTTGTACTTGATCTACCTCCAAGTCCGCGACCAATTTCAACTAATGCAATCTTTTTTGTAATATTATTTTTCAGATAATTCGAAGCGAAGACACACGCAGATATTCCTCCACCTATTATTACTAAGTCATATGTAAAATCACTTTTCATAATTACCTATTGACATAAATTATCTTTCATTTTCCAAAAACTATAAACAGAATCAAGCTTCTCTGATGATGAAAAATCAGATTCAATTACAGGTGTAATATTATTTTTTTTATAAAAACTAACTAAGTCGTTTGTGAAATCAAAAAAATTCTCCAAGGCATATAAACACTTTTCAGATATATATACCTCTTTCCAAGGACGAAATTTAAACCTTGCTATAAATTGTTTAGAAGGAATAAATAAACTTCCAAATAAATTTAATTTTTCTTCTTTTGATACATTTTTAAGATAAGTCACCTCATTCTGAAGAACTTTAATATCTGTACCATATTGAAACCAAATTGAATTTATTAATCCAGTCGAAATTTTTCTTTCTAACCTTTCTCTTTCTGAAGAAACATTATAATATTTTTTCAAATATGGATTGTAAGCTATACCTAATTTAACTTTTAAATCTTTTTCTTTTTTTAAATAAGCTAATACATCAACTGAGTCAAAGTTTTTTTTCTTATTTGATCCCGACACAAGCAGAATTTCACAATTTTTATTAGTCTGAGAATTTTTAACAAACTCTAAAAAATCCTGATACGATTTTTCTTTATTTTTTGAATATTGATGATAAAGACTGTAGTGATATGTCACATTAAATTCATTATAGTTTTTAGATATATATTTTATAGTTGAGTTAAATAAATCCTTCTTTATAAGTCCTTTACATGGAATATTGATATTTTTTATATTATTTAATTTGCAGAAATTAAGTTTATTGTCTAACTGAGAAATATTTTTAAATGATAATTCAAACCTTATATTATTGTTCATTATTTCAAAGTCATATTTAATCACTCAACATATTAACGAAAACACGCATCTGCTACGATTCTTATTTTGGAAGTCGTCTTTTTATTCTTACCTTTTAGCAAATAACTAGGGGAAATCTCTAATGCAGCTTTTAAAGAAATTTTATCTTCTGAAGATTTTGCAATAATTTGATAAAAACATTTCCAATTTTCTGGTATTACTAAACCTGGCCATGATAGATAAAGACCTATAAAAATCCCGAAAAATAAAAATAAAAGAAATCTCATAACAAATAAAATTTTTAATTTTACTAATTAAAATTTAAAAACAATAATTCAATTGTATTGGAAAATAATTAATAAATTACTTCCTTTCTTCTTATCGCAGATATTTATTCCATGAAAGATTTTCATGAACTCGAGAGGTTAGAATAACAAAAAAGTATTATTTTAGAATATGGCTAGCCAAGATTATCTAATTGCAATAGCTTTAATAGAGCAAAACTTAGTTAGAGCAATGCCTCTTGGAGGTAAAGAAATTAAAGGTAATTTAGAGGAATCAGAAAATTTCAAGAAACTTGGAGAAGAGATAATTTTAAATCTTCTAATGAGAGTGTTTCAAAGAAGTGATGAAGGTTCTTTAAAAAGGGCTTCTGAAGAAAAAGGTTTGCTACTTGTTCATATGCATCCTAAAAGAATGCAGAAAGAGCTTCCATTCATAAAATCTGAATGGATAAGAGATGGAGATACACAACAGTTTCTAAAATATCTTGGCAATCTCTCAAAAGAAGTATGGACTGCATCTTTCGTAAAATACAAAGGGATTGAATTTACTTCTATCTCGAAGAATGATGAGATCTAAAATATATTAAAAATATTTTTTTCAAAGAATTTCTTTCTTTACAATCTTATTTTTCCTTGTAACTCTAAAGCAGTTTCTACCATTACCAAAATCAATTGAGGAATAGTCAAAATCATTTTTAATATGCAAGGCACAATTGCCCTCAATACATATACAAGATTCAATAATTTCTCTCTGAATAACATCATTAACGTAAGGTTCCCTCTCTTTCTCTTCATCGAAATGCGGGCAGGCAATACCTTCAACTATACCTAAGCAATCAATTATGGCTAATTCTTTAGCATAAGAATCAGTTATGCCTTTATCAAACCAGCAAATAGCCCCAGCACTTACACCACTCATTACAATTCCTTGTTCATAAGCAATTTGCAAAATTTTATGTAAATTCCATTCTTTCCAAACAGCTAACATACTTTTTGTATTTCCTCCGCCAACATAAATGATATCTTGAGTTAAAACTTTCTCTTCTAAGTTTTCTGTTCTAGAGAAGAAATCAATATGGCTTGTTATACAATCAAGTTTAGAAAATGCTCTATAAAAATTTAGTTTGTACAAACTACTATCGCCAGATGCTGTTGGAATAAAGCAAATTTTAGGTCTTTTTTTATTAATTAAAGAAACTATATATTTTTCAATTTCAAGAGAGCCTAATGACCGTCCAAACCCTCCTCCCCCAATTGCGACTATATTTTTATTAGGCATATTAAATAAATGATTTATATATGAATTTAAGACAAATCACCATTAAAGATCAAATGGAATTAAAGAAGGTTTATTTTGATTCAATTCAATCTTTAGATGAAAAAATTTATAGTCAAGAACAAAAAAGAGCCTGGTCAAGCCAAGCTTGGAAAAACCCAAATTTTGATAAGTCAATAATTAAAGGAAAAGGATGGCTTATAAGTAAACAAGGAATAATTATTGCTTTTGCCACAAGATATCCCACCGATAGAATTGCGCTATTTTACTGTAAAGCTGAATTCCAAAGAAAAGGCTACGGCACTAAGTTACTTCTTAAATTAGAAGATGAAGCAAAGAAAGAAGGTTTAGATTCTCTTTATACTGAAGCGAGCTTAATAAGTTATGAATTATTTCTTAAAAATGAATGGGAAATTATACGTAAAGAAAAAGTCATTTTAAATAACATTTTTTTTGAAAGATATAAAATGACTAAAATTATAAAAATTAATTAATAATGTCTGGCAAAAGCAAGGGATTAATTCTTATTCAAAGGGTTCTAATTTGGGCATTATACTTTTTTTCAGGATTTATACTTTATTCAAACCAAGGTATTTTGCCTTCATTGATAATTACTTTCTCAAGAATTATTTATCCATTATCTATTTTTTGGTTACAAATAAGAATTAAAAAAAGAACCAATTTTCTGCATATTGATTCAAAAATGACAACTTCGCAATTATGGTTCAATTTATTACCCGTTATTGCATCTCTATTAACTGTAATTTTTTCTTTAACTAATTCTTTCTTATATATCCTAGGAAAATTAATTAACTCTTAAATAAATCAATTATTGTTAATTAGCCTTAGAAATTTCTCTAATAAAAAACATAATGTAAAGAAATTTGTCTTTTACTTATATTTGTTTAAATTTTAAATAGTGATCAATAAAATCATGAAAAATATTTCATTAAAGGGAAATATTAATTTTGATAAAAAAAAATATATAAATAATTATGAATTATTCTCTTTAAAAATCACAGATAGTTTATATAAAAAAGATATTGGCAAATTCCTTGAGACTCTCTCTTCTCACTTTATTTAGGAAAATATTCTTTTTCTGATCTTCAAATTCAAACAGTCCCATTAATTAATTAGTATTTGAGGGATAATGAGTAAAATCTTAAGAATAC